>NZ_JBVHTR010000006.1:0-222461 GCF_055565775.1 Streptomyces sp. NPDC028331
GAGCAAGTAACTCCCACTCGTGATCGGTGAGTTCATGGCGGCGTATCACACCCACCATGATCTACCACGAGGTGATCTTTGAAGACGGACCCTAGTGCCGCGGCAGGCCGGGAATCGGCCCACACCGCCGGTGCTGGGGGGCGGTGGGCGTGCGTCGGCACGCCCACACCCCGTCCCTCTCAGTCGTCGTCGCGGGCCGGGACAACCACGAGGAACGCGTCCGACGTCAGGTCCATGACCACTTTGGCGGGCTCACCCTCGGCACGGCGCTCCGCCGCGTACTCCTCCGCCGGCCACGATCCGCGTGGAGCACCCGCAGGGAACCGCTCCAGCACCTTCGCGCCCATGGGGGTCGACACCTCCAGCATCGATCATCGACTCGAACCGACAACTTCCTGCACATCGCCTGCCCGCAGAGGGCGTCGATATGTCTCTCTCGCGGAAAACATCCCTTCGCCGCATCCGAAAGCACTCGTTCCGTGGAAGTGATCACCGGGAGGACGTCGACGCGAGGGAACGAGGCTGATGAACGGAGGCCGTGCCGGACCGGGGCTGCGCTGCCTGGTGACCGGCGCCACGGGATACATCGGCGGCCGGCTCGTCCCGGAACTGCTGGCCGCGGGACACCGGGTGCGCTGCCTCGCCCGTTCCCCGGAGAAAGTGCGCGGCCACCCGTGGGCGGCCGAGGTCGAGGTGGTGGCCGGAGACGTCACCCGGGCCGGGTCCGTCGCCGACGCGCTGCGCGGCATGGACGTCGCGTACTACCTGGTGCACGCACTGGGCACGGGCCGCGGTTTCGAGGAGACGGACCGCACGGCCGCGCGGATCTTCGGGGAGCGGGCCCGTGCCGCGGGTGTGCGGCGCATCGTCTATCTGGGCGGTCTCACCCCGGCGGACGTGCCCGAGCGTGACCTGTCCCCGCATCTGCGGTCACGTGCCGAGGTCGGCCGCATCCTGCTGGACTCCGGCGTCCCGACCACGGTACTGCGGGCCGCCGTCATCATCGGCTCGGGCTCGGCCTCCTTCGAGATGCTGCGCTATCTCACCGAGCGCCTGCCCGTCATGGTCACCCCGCGCTGGGTTCGCACCCGGATCCAGCCGATCGCCGTGCGGGACGTCCTGCGGTACCTGGTCGGCAGCGCGACGATGCCGCACGACACCAGCCGCGCCTTCGACATCGGCGGGCCGGACGTGCTGACGTACCGGGACATGATGGTCAGGTACGCGGCTGTCGCAGGCCTGCCGCGCCGGGTCGTCGTCTCCGTCCCGGTCCTCACCCCGCGCCTGTCGAGTCTCTGGATCGGACTGGTGACTCCCGTTCCCCCGTCGATCGCACGGCCGCTCACCGAGTCGCTGCGCCATGAGGTCGTCTGCCGCGACCGCGACATCGACCGGTACGTCCCCGCCCCCGCGTCGGGTCCGATCGGTTTCGACGAGGCGGTCCGGCTGGCCCTGCGGCGCGTGCGCGACGCCCAGGTCGCCACCCGCTGGTCGTCCGCCTCACCGCCCGGCGCGCCCAGCGACCCGCTGCCGACCGACCCCGACTGGGCGGGTGGCAGCCTCTACACGGACCGGCGTGAACTCCTCGTCAACGCCTCACGGGAGGCCCTGTGGCGAGTCGTCGAGGGCATCGGCGGCGAGAACGGGTGGTATTCCTTCCCTCTGGCCTGGGCGGCACGGGGCCGGCTCGACCGGCTGGTCGGAGGCGTCGGGCTGCGCCGTGGACGACGCGACCCGCAGCGGCTGCGGGTCGGGGACTCGCTGGACTTCTGGCGGGTGGAGGAGATCGAACCCGGGCACCTGCTGCGCCTGCGGGCCGAGATGCGGCTGCCGGGCCTCGCCTGGCTGGAGCTTCACGTCGAACAGGACGAGCAGGGGCGGACCCGGTATCGCCAGCGGGCCCTGTTCCATCCGCGCGGGCTGCTCGGTCACGCCTACTGGTGGGGCGTCTCCCCCTTCCACGCCGTCGTGTTCGGGGGCATGGCCCGCAACATCGCACGGGCCGCCGCCAGGGCGCCGCGCACCGGCCCGACGGAGTCCAAGCCCTCCCCGTGATGTCGCGCCGGCCCGGACGGACCGCGGCCAGCCCTGTCTGCCCCGGAGTTCACGTCATGCACGTCTCGGTCGTCCTGTTCACCTCCGACCTCCGTCTGCACGACCACCCGCCGCTGCGGGCCGCCCTGGCACGCCCGGGCCGGGTGGTGCCGCTCTTCGTGCGCGACCGGGCGGTGCTGGCCGCCGGTTTCGCCGTGCCCAACCGGCTGGCGTTCCTCGCCGACTGCCTGCACGACCTCGACGCGGGTCTGCGCGCCCGGGGCGGGCGTCTCGTCGTCCGGTCCGGGGACGTGGTCGACGAGGTGTGCCGGGTGGTCACCGGGACCGGCGCGGCCGAGGTGCACCTGGCGGCGGACGTCAGCGCCTACGCGCAGCGGCGCGAGGAGCGGCTGCGGCGGGAGCTGGAGGCCCAGGGGTGCCGACTGCGGGTGCACGACACGGTGAACGCGGTCGTGCCGCCGGGCACGGTGACTCCGACCGCCTCCGACCACTTCGCCGTCTTCACGCCCTACTTCCGGCAGTGGTCCGGGCAGCGGCTGCGCGAGACGTTGGGCGCGCCGCGTGCCGTGCGGGTGCCGGACACCGCCGGATCGGAGGAACTCCCCGCACGCCGAGGTCGGGCGGCGGTCTCGGAAGGGCTGCCCGCCGGTGGTGAGACGGAGGGCAGGAAGCGGCTCACGGCGTGGCTGCGCGGCGGCCTCGCCGCTTACGGGGACCGCCAGGACGACCTGGCGGCCGACGCCACCTCCCGGCTGTCACCCCATCTGCACTTCGGCACCCTCTCCCCCGTCGAGGTCGTCCACCGGGCGCGGCGGGCGGGCGGCCCGGGTGCCGAGGCCTTCGTACGGCAGTTGGCCTGGCGGGACTTCCACCGCCAGGTGCTCGCCGCGCGGCCGGACGCGGCCACCGCCGACTACCGCACGCGGGGAGACCGCTGGCGGTCCGAGCGTGCGGCGCGCGCGGACGTCGAGGCGTGGCGGGAGGGCCGTACGGGCTGTCCGGTGGTCGACGCGGCGATGCGGCAACTGCGGCACGAGGGGTGGATGCCGGGCCGGGCGCGGCTGCTGGCCGCGAGCTTCCTCACCAAGACCCTGTACGTGGACTGGCGCGTCGGGGCCCGCCACTTCCTGCAACTGCTGGTCGACGGCGACATCGCCAGCAACCAGCTCAACTGGCAGTGGATGGCCGGAACGGGCACCGACACCCGGCCCAACCGGGTTCTGAACCCCGTCCTTCAGGCCAGGCGGCACGACCCCGACGGGGTGTACGTACGCCGCTGGGTGCCCGAACTCGCCGGGCTCGACGGACCCGCGGTGCACGAGCCGTGGCGACTGCGGGGCCCGGAACGGGCCGCGTGCGACACCTACCCGGATCCGATCGTCGACCTGTCGGAGGGCCTGACCCGCTTCAGACGGGCCCGCGGCCTGGACTGAAATCCCCATACCGCCCGAGGCTCCGCTGATCGAGGGGCGTTCACCGCAGTGTGCCCCCCTTGCGGCGGCGCGAAATTCGTTCGCCCGGCGGTGCCGCGGGTCGCACACTGGCCCGATGAGGCGAACCGTCAGTGCGTGGGTGACGTCCGGCGAGGAGGTCCTCGGCGTCACGGGACCGTTTCCCGTGGACGTTCCGTGGTGGTCGGAGGTCGGGCAGGTCGTCGGGCGGCTGGAGCAGTTGCTCCGGGTCCCGGTGTTGGTGCTGCGGCTGCTGACGGTGGACGGCGGTGAGGGCGGACGGGACGGCCATGCCACGTACCACGTGGAGGCGTGCGAGCGCCCGGCGCCCGGACTGCTCGATCAACGGCGCCCGCCCGACGGCCTGTTGACGGGGGACGAGACGCTGCGCATGCCGTGGGCGCGTGTCGACGGCCTGCGGGAACTGCTCGACTGGGGCATCCGCACGCTCAAGGCGGCGGGACGCCCCGTCACCGGCCGCGTCGAGCAGCGGCGGACCTGGAACCTGGCGGGACTGTTCCGGCTGCCCACCGCGTCCGGGCCCGTCTGGCTCAAGGCGACGCCGCACTTCGCCGCCGACGAGGCGGCCGTCGCCGGCGCGTTCGCGCGGGTGGACGCGGCGCTGGTGCCGGCGGTCGTCGGCCGCGGCGAGCGGCGGATGCTGACGGAGCACGTGCCCGGCGAGGACTGCTGGGGCGCGTCCGCCGATACGGTGACGGCGGTGATGGAGGCGTTCGTGGCGGCCCAGGCCGTACTCGCGCGCAGCCGCCCCGCCGCGCTGCGGGACGGCCGTACGCCGGTGCTCGCGGGCCGGGTGGAGGCACTACTCGACGGGCCGGCCGGGGCGGAGCTGGACCGCCGGGAGAGGGAGGCCGTACGGGAGTCGGTGCCCCGCTGGCGGGAGTTGGAGGACTGCGGTCTGCCCGACACGGTGGTGCACGGCGACTTCCATCCGGGCAACTGGCGCAGCGACGGCGGTCGTCCGGTCGTGCTGGACTTCGCGGACGCCTACTGGGGCAACCCGGTGGTGGACGGCCTGCGCGCGATCGGCTTCCTCCCCGAGGCGGTCCGGCCGACGGCGGCCCGGGCCTGGGCCTCGGCCTGGGCGAGGCACGCGCCGGCAAGCGCCCCGGCCCGGGCCCTCCGTCTCGCCGAGCCGCTCGCCCACCTCCTGAACGCCGTCCGCTACCAGGAGTTCCTCGACGGCATCGAGGCGTCGGAGCGGCCGTACCACGAGGGTGATCCGGTGGCGGAGATCCGGAGGGCGGCAAGAGCGCTGCGACGTCCGAGCGCGTTCCTCACGGCAGCCGGGAGCTGACACGATGGACCATGCGGAAGTGCTGCTCATCGGGGGACGCGCCGGTGTCGGCAAGACGACGGTGGGCTGGGAGGTCTCGGCACGGCTGCGGGCCGCCGGGGTCGCGCACGCGGTGATCGACGGCGACTTCATGGGGCAGGTGCACCCGGCGCCCGAGGGGGACCCCCACCTCGCCGGGATCACCGAACGCAACCTCACCGCCGTGTGGGGCAACTACGCGTCCCTCGGCTACCGGCGGCTCGTCTACACGAACACGCTCAGCGTGCTCGACGAGTCCGCGGGCATGTTCCGGCGGGCGATGGGCGCGGACGCCCGGCTCGTTCGCGTGCTGCTGACCGCGGACGACGACACGATCGCCCAGCGGCTGAGGGGCCGTGAACTGGGGTCCGAGCTCGAGCGGGAGCTGCGCACCAGTGCGTACAAGGCGCGGTTGCTGGATGTGCGCGCGCCGGTCGGCACCGTGCGGGTGGCGACCGACGGGCGTGACGTCATCGACATCGCGAAGGACGTACTGGCCGCCACCGGGTGGGCATGACCCCGCCGTCGGGCGAGTGCGGCGGGCCGGGGGCTGCCGCCGCCTGGGCGGTCGTCTCGCCGCCCCGTCGCGCCCTCAGGTGCCCGCCGGCGCGGCCTCCTCCCTCCTGACGTACTCCTCGCTGATCTCCTTCGGGCCGAACGGCCAGACCTTCTCCAGACGGGACCACACCAGGAACGCCACGCAGCCGAGCCCCAGCCAGGCCAGGGACCACTCGATGGGGTGGCGGCCCGGGGAGTTCTTGTCCGCGTAGCCGTAGATCACCAACCAGCCGACGAGGGCGACGACGCTCGGCACCGGGTACAGCCACATCCGGTAGGGCCGGGGCAGCGCCGGCTGCCGCCTGCGCAGCACCGTGACGGCCACGATCTGTGCGAGCGCCTGGACGAGCACCATCACCGTGGTCAGGAGCTGGATCAGGGTCGACAGGTCCGTGTGACGGCCGATCAGGAAGCCGACCGCCGTGATCACGCCCATGGTGGCCAGACCCAGCGTCGGGAAGCGGTGCCTGGCGTGCAGCCGGGCGTACGGGCGGAAGAAGACCCGGTCGCGGGCCGCGTCGAAGGGGACCCGGGAGCCGCCCAGGAGGCCGGTGAAGACCGAGGCGAAGGCCGTGATGAGGATGAGGACCGTCACCGTGTCCGCCGCGCCCTTGCCCCAGGTCTTCTCCAGCACCGCGGAGGCCACCGAGGTGGACGCGATGTCGTGCGGGTCGGTCATGCGGTGCCAGTCGACGACGCCCAGCGTGCCGATCTGCAGCAGCAGGTAGATCGCCATGATGCCGAGGATGGAGAAGATGATCGACCGCGGCAGCGCACGACCCGGGTCCTTGATCTCGGCACCCATGTACGCCGTCGTGTTGTAGCCGAGGTAGTCGTAGATCCCGATGGTCAGGCCCGCGGCGAAGCCCAGCCAGAAGTGGCCGCTCGTCACGTCGAAGGCGTGCGCCGGGTAGGTGAACGCCAGGTGCGGACTGAAGTCTGAGGCCGCGGCGACGATGACCAGCAGCACGGATGCGATCATCACCGTCCACATCACCGCCGTGATCCGGGCGATGTTCTCGATGCCCCGCCACAGCAGGACGACGACGAGCGCGATGACGCCGAGACCGACGAGGTCACCGGCGGACCGGCTCAGGTGCGGGGCCAGATAACCCAGGTACTGCACGAAGCCGACCACGCCCGTGGACATGATCAGCGGGATGAAGAGCATGGCCGTCCACACGAACAGGAACGGCATCAGCCGCCCGGTGCGGTACTGGAAGGCCTGGCGCAGATAGACGTAACTGCCGCCGGAGCCGGGCATGGCCGCGCCCAGCTCGGCCCACACCAGCCCGTCGGCGAGCGCCAGCAGCGCGCCCGCGACGAACCCGACGACCGCCTGGGGGCCGCCGAACGCGGCGACCATCAGCGGGATCGTGACGAACGGCCCGATGCCGCACATCTGACTCATGTTGATGGCGGTGGCCTGGAACAGGCCGACGCGGCGGACGAAACCGCCGACGGGAGGCGGGCTACCGGACATGGGGACTCCTGAAGCAGGACGCGGGGAGAGGGATGTACGGGCCGTGGGCCGGCGTCACGACGGCCGACGGATCAAGGGCGGCGGGTATCCGGCCGGCGCAGGGCTCCCCTCGGCTCGCCCGGCGAGGCTGACTGGGCGATATAGTTAAGTAACCTTACTAGGTGCGTCAAGGGTCCGTCCGGCATGCGTGAGAATGGTGCGATGCCCGCCAGCGACGCCGCAGAGCAGCCCGACCAGCCCTGGAACCGCCGACGGCTGCGCAGCACCAACGAGCGGTTGCTCCTGGACCGGCTGCGCGCGGCGGGCAGCGCCTCGCGCGCCCAACTCGCCCGGGACACGGGCCTGTCGAAGCCGACGGTCTCCAGCGCGCTCGCGGCCCTGGAGGAGGCCGGTCTGGTCCGTGAGGCGGGCACGCACACTCCGGAGCGCGGCCGGATGGCGGTGCTGTACGCGCCGGATCCGTCCGCCGGGTACGCGCTCGGCATCGACATCGGCCGCGGCTGGCTGCGGGTCGCGCTCGCCGACCTCGACGGCGAGGTGGTGGCCCGTGCCGATGTGCGCAACCGGGCCCGCACCTCGGGGGCCATGGCCGAGCTGGTCGTCGCCACCGCCCGGGAGGTGATCGACTCCTCGGGCGCGGGCCACGACGAGGTGGCGCACGCGGTCGTGGGCACGCCCGGCGTGTACGACGAGGAGCGGCGCCGGGTGCGGTACGCGATGCACCTGCCGGGCTGGGGACGGGCCGGACTCTTCGACCGGATGCGCGAGGAGCTGGGCCTGCCGCTGGAGGTGCACAACGACGCCAACCTGGCCGCGCTCGGCGAGTACACCTACGGCGTCGGCGCGGGCAGCCGCCTGTTCGCGTACATCCTCATCGGGACCGGGCTCGGCATGGGGGTCGTCAGCGAGGGCCGGCTGTTCACGGGCGCGCACGGCGGGGCCGGGGAGATCGGATTCCTGCCGTGGCCGGGACGGCAGAAGCTCCAGACGCTGGAGGACGCGGTGTCGGGCGTGGCCGTCGTGGAGTCCGCGCGGTCGCTGGGCATGACGGGGCAGCTCACGGCGAAGGCGGTGTTCGACGCGGCCCGGCAGGGACACCCGGCAGCGGCCGAGGCCGTGCGGCTGGAGGGTGAGCGGATCGCCCACACCGTCGCCGCGGCCGCCGCGGTGCTCGACCCCGACCTGGTGGTGCTCGGCGGCGGGGTGGGCCACAGCGTGGACCTGCTGCTGCGTCCCGTACGGGAAACGCTGCGCACCCTCACCCCGCTGCGCCCGAAGATCGCGCCGAGCCGGCTGGGCGAGGACGCGGTGCTGCTCGGCGCGTTGGCGACGGCGCTCGGTACGGCCCGAGACGTGGTGTACGAGCGCAGGTCCGCCACCTCCTGACCCACTCGCGGCGGCGGGCGGCGCCCCGCCGCAGTGGCCGGCGTGGTGCGAGGGGGGGTGGGTCCTCGGCAGGACCCACCCCGTGCAGCTCAGCTCACGTTGAGCGCCGTGTCGTCGAGGACGAACGACGTCTGCAGGCTGGAGCCCTCGGTGCCGGTGAACTTGAGGGTGACGGTCTGTCCGGCGTAGCCCGACAGGTCGAAGCTGCGCTGGGTGTAGCCGCTGCCGGCGTTGAGGTTGGAGTACGTCGCCAGGGTGCTCAGAACGGTTCCGGAACTGTTCAGGAGCTGGACCTTGAGCGTGTCGTACGCCGTGCTCGTGGTGGTCTCCGCCGTGTCGATGTGCAGGTAGAAGCTCAATGCGGCGGAGGTGCAGGCGGACGGGACGGTCACCGTCTGGGAGAGGGTGTCGGTGTGCGCGGAGCCGTAGCCGTCCAGCCAGGCGTCGTACGAGCCCGTACGCGGCGGCTCGCTGCCGGAGTTGGAGATGACGCCGCTGCTGGCGCTCCAGGTGGTGTTCCCGGACTCGAAGCCGTTGTTGCCGAGGAGCTGGGCGGCGGTGCAGGAGGTCGAGCCGCCGCCTCCCCCGGTTCCGCCGCCGCTGCTGCCGCTCGCTCCGGAGAGCCATTCGGTGGCGTTGAGGGCCAGGGCCGCGTTGGTGGCGCCGGAGTCGTTCCAGCCGTCGTACAGCGTGTTGCCGGACTGGCCGGTGCCGTCGTCGATGGGCGAACTGTCACCCCAGAAGGCGACACGGCCACTGCCGAAGGTGCTGGTCAGGAAGAAGGCGCCGGTGTTGCCCGAGTAGCCGCTGCGGTACAGCAGGCCCTTGACGGAGGAGTTGTCGGAGGGCTTGAGCGTGGCGGTGGTGCCGTTGGCGATGAGGCTCTTGGTGACGGTGCCGAAGGAGCCGTGCAGGACCGGGTCGGTGCTGTCGCTGATCGCGGCGGGGTAGCCGGAGGTGATGTTCAGCGAGTCGATCGAGAAGCCGAACGGGTCGGTGGAGTCGACGCTGTTGTTGGTCATCAGGTCGTTCAGGATCTCGACCGCGTCGTAGCCGTCGTTGTTGCGGTCGGCGCCGGTGTGGTCGGAGATCATGAAGAGTCCGCCGCCGTTTTTGACGAAGTTCATGATCGCCGTTTTCTCGGCGCCGGTGAAGAGGGTGTTCGGCTCGGGCAGGACCAGGGTGTCGAAGTTCTTCAGGTCCAGCGAGGAGGAGCCGCCGTAGCTGAGGCCGGAGCCCGACGGCAGGGTCTTGAGGCTGTAATTTCCGGTCTTCTGGAGGGCGACGCCCCAGGAGGAGAGGGCTCCGGTCCAGTCCGTCTCGGCCGACGGGGAGGCGTCCTGGCCGAGCGGGTCCGGCTGGCTGGTGGAGATGATCCAGTCGGCGTTGCCGGCGGTCTCGGCATGCGCGTTGTCGAACAGGACGCGGTGCGGGGTGGCCGCGTGGGCATCGGTCGCCGCCGTGGTGACCTGGACGGCGGTGCCCGTGGCGAGCAGGCCGCACACGGTGAGGACCGTGGCGAGTCTGCGGCGGGGCCTGGTGAGTCCGAGCATCCGGCTGACCTCCATGGGGAGTTGGGGAGAGGAGCGGTGCGGGTGCCAGTCTGCGCGCGTAGACGTCCGTCGCGGGTCTGCGCGCGTAGAGTTCCTTCCTACGCCACCCGTGCGACGGACTGTTGAACGGTACATGGCATAACGGGAGCCGGCCATGAGAACGCCCTCCCGGCAGGCCGAGGATTGACCCTCCGTTGACCCGAGGTTGGAACGCACAGGACTGCCGCCACGCAGAGCGGGCACATGTCGTACGACAGCAGCTTCACAAAGAGGGGCGGAGATGGAGATCTCGGGCATCATCAGTGCCATCGTCATCGGGCTCATCATCGGCGTCCTGGGGCGGCTCGTCGTCCCCGGCCGCCAGCACATCGGCATCCTGTGGACGATCGTCGTCGGCATCGTGGCGGCACTGATCGGCGCGGCGATCGCCAACGCGTTCGGCGTCTCCGACACCAAGGGCGTCGACTGGATCGAATGGCTCATCCAGATCGGTCTCGCCGCGGTGGGTGTCGCCGCGCTGGACCGGGCCAAGACGGCCCACCACTGAACCCGTCGCCGAACGGTCCGTCCCGGGGTGCGGGCCCTGGGATCCGTTCCCGATGCGACCCGACGGGACCGGCCGGGCAGTACGTCACGCCCGGCCGGCCCCTCGCGTGTGCGATCACCATCGGCTCGGGGGCGTCGGCACGCGCAGACGGCGTCGGTGACGGTGGCGCTCGGCCCGGACCGAGGGGCCTGGGAGCGGCCCGGCGCCGGC
Source organism: Streptomyces sp. NPDC028331 (assembly GCF_055565775.1). Classification (NCBI taxonomy): domain Bacteria; kingdom Bacillati; phylum Actinomycetota; class Actinomycetes; order Kitasatosporales; family Streptomycetaceae; genus Streptomyces; species Streptomyces sp. NPDC028331. The sequence continues at coordinate 10,580 of NZ_JBVHTR010000006.1, forward strand.
TACAGCTCGTACACGTAGGGCGTCGTCGTGCTCAGGGGCGCGAAGCCGAGGCGGTGCAGGATGGGGCGGCTCTGGTCGGAGGCGTCGACCTGGAGGTAGCGGTAGCCGCGGTCCGCCGCGATGCGCGCGCGGTGGGCGACGAGGGCGCGGTAGATGCCGCGGCCCCGCCAGCCCTCGACGGTGCCGCCGCCCCACAGGCCCGCGAACCGTGTCCCGGGCACCAGTTCCATACGGGCCGCGCTGACGGGCACGTCCCCGGCCAGGGCGACGACGGCGACCACCGTGCCCGGGTCGGCCTCGAGCCGGGCGAGCAGTTGGTGCCGCAGGCGTGACCCATTGGTGCCGAACGCCTTCTCGTGCACGTCGGTCAGGAGGTCGACGCCCGCCGCGTCCGTGACGGCGAGCAGGCGTACGCCCTCGGGAGGCTCGGCGGTGAGCTCCAGATCCGCCAGGTGGGCGACCATGAGGGTCTCCTCCTGCTCGGGGGTGAACCCGGCGGCCCGAAGCCGCTCTCCCAGGTCCAGGGGCCGGTCGTGGCCGTACAGCTTCCACTCGAAGGAGCGGCCGAGACCGGTGAAGTACGCGATCTGCCCGGCGATCGCCGCGTCCGCGGTGGTCTCGTCGAGGCCCGACCAGACGACACCGTTCCAGTCGTGCGGCGAACCGATCTGGCGCACCACCGCCGCGTCGCGATCGATGCGGACGCCGGGGCCGTCCGGGCGCGCCCCCTCCCGCACGTCCCGGTCGTACAGGGCCAGTACGGCAGCATGGTCCATGGCTCACTCCAGCGTCCGGGGCATGTGCCGGAACCGTAGTACACCGTGACCACGGGGGCGTTGACCCGGGGCTGGATCGAGGGCGGCCACGGACGGGCCACCCTGCCGGTGAGCGAGGTCGCGCCCGGTGTGGTGGTCGAGGGGCCCGCCCCGGCGCCGACGGACGAGGGGCGCGCGCTGCACCACGGCTTTCACCGTGCGCGCGGCGGGCAAAGCTAACCGAGTTCGAGGGTCGTCACCCCGTACACGCGTTCCTGGGCGAAGGGTCTGACCGGGCCGGTGTACATGCGTGCCGTCTCGAACGACGGGGTGAGGCCGGAGCGTTCGGCGAGGGCGACGGCCGCCGTGTTCGGCTCGGGGACGTCGACGGCGATCTCCCGGCCCGCGGCTTCGGAGGTCAGCGCGGCGAAGAGGGCGTCGGCGTCCTCGGGGCCGTCGGCGAACAGGGGGCCGATGCGCAGTGCGTCGCGGGCGGGCCGGATCACCGCGTAGCCGGTGAGGCCGGCGTCGCCGGTGCGGACGAAGACCCGGTGGCCGGGGGTGGTGAGCCAGTGCTCCAGGAAGCCGGGGCGGTCGGCGGGCCAGCAGGCGCTGTCGTACGCCGCGATGGCGTCGAAGTCGGTCTTCTCGGCCGGGCGGACCCCGGGCGCGGGTTCCCCGGCGGGGGCGGCTCCCGTGAACCGTACGGTGCGGTGGGCCGGCCGGAAGCCGGAGCGGCGGTAGTTGTCCTGCTGGGCGACCACGCCGTCGAGGCCGATCGTACGGTCGCCGGCGTGGGCCAGCCCCGTTTTCCAGGTGGCCAGTCCCAGGCCGCGTCCGCGCAGGTCCGGGCGGACCAGGTAGCAGCCCAGGAAGGCGTAGTCGGCGCCGTAGGTGACGACCGAGATCGCCGAGACCGGCTCGCCTGCGATCCGGCCGATGAAGAAGCCCTCGGGATCCTGGGCGAAGAAGGCGGGGCCGTCGGACAGACCGGGGTTCCAGCCCTCGTCCGCGGCCCAGCCGCTGATCACCGGCCAGTCGTCGAGCGTGGCCCGGGTGACGACCAGGCCGTCGGGACCGACAGGGCTCATCGTCGCGCTCCCTTCCATGGGGGTCGGGCGGGGCGGGGTCATCGGCCGCGCCGCGAGCATCCTTCCCGATGCCGGGCGGTGCGCGCCACCGCGGTCCCGGCCGTCCCCTTCGCCGCCGATTCGCCTTCGCCCGGCCCATGTTGAGGGAAACCGGGACACCGTAGGGTGGCGAAGCGTGACCATCGAACATGTGACTTTGCGCCCCGTGGCGCAGGACGACCTGCCCGTCCTGGAGCGCTTTCTGACGGAGCCGGAAGCAGCCGCGCCGTACCAGTGGTTCGGGTGGTGGGACCCCGGGCGGTGGCGGCGTGAGTGGGCGGAGAACGGTCTGCTCGACGACGAGCGGGGCACCCTCATGGTGGTGCGGGACGACGAGCGGCTGGGCCTCGTCGGCTTCCGCAAGGTCTGGCCGACCAGGGCCGCTTTCTACTGGAGCACGGGCATCCTCCTGGTGCCGGAGGCACGCGGCAAGGGCGTGGGCACCGAGGCTCAGCGGCAACTGGTCCGCTACCTCTTCGCGCACACCGTCGCCGAGCGTGTCGAGGCGGACACCGATACCGAGAACATCGCGGAGCAACGTGCCCTGGAGAAGGCCGGGTTCACCCGGGAGGGCGTCCACCGCAGCGTCGTGTTCCGTGACGGACGGTGGCGTGACAGCGTGCGGTACGCCGTTCTGCGGGGCGACCCGGCCGTAGCCGGCCCGCGCTGACGGCGACGGCGCCCAAGGCCCCGCCGCCGGCCGGCGCGGCGGGGCGTTCCGCGATGCGATCGGGACGGCTAGCGGGTCGCCGACGACCGAAAGCGGCGGTACAGCAGCGTTCCGCCGACCAGCAGGGCCCCGCTTCCCGCGAGCGCGGGCAGGGTCGCGTCCGCGCCCGTGTGGGCGAGGGTGGCCGCGGACTCCCGGGCGAGGCGCTGCGTCCGTACGGGCGCGTGCGCCCTCGGTGGTGCGGCGGGCCGGGGAGCGGGGCGGGCCGTGCTCGAGGTGTTGGTGGAGGTGTTGCCCACCGATGCGTTGCCGGCCCCGGCCACGCCGACCGAGTTGCCGGCGACGTTGACGGGGAGGTCGACCGGGAGTTGCAGGCCGTTGCCCGCGAGCACACCCGAGGAACCCTTTCCGCCGGCGTGCGCGCCGGCACCGCCTCGCGACACCGCTCCCCGCCCGGCGCCGGCCGGGCCCGAGCCCCGGTTGACGCACACGTTGCCCGCCACCGGGTTCAGCAGCCCCAGGACGTCCGCGGTGTTGCCGCACACGTTGACCGGCACGTGCACCGGGACCTGGAGGGTGTTGCCGGAGATCAGCCCGGGCGAACCCGCCGCGGTACCGTCCGCCGCGGAGTCCGCGTGCGCCGGCAGCGCCACGGCCATCGCCCCCGAGGCGGCGGCCACGGCGATCAAACCATTCCGGGTAACCCGTTTCATAGGTTCCCTGCCTTCCAGACATGGTCGCGAGCACTCGCCCGCATCCCGTAAAACGCAGACGAACCATCCGAGTTATGGCTTATCTGTCTTTCACCCCATCGAGTGGCCCGGTTGGCGAACCGGCGAGAAGGCCTCGCCGGACGGCGCCAGGCAGGGCACGTCCGCCCGTTCCGCCTGGCCGGAGGCGCGCCCGGAAGGGCCCGACCGTGGAGACCGCACGGCGCCCCGGCTCCTCGGCGGCGGGCCTCGCCAACAGGGGCGAGGGGCACACCGGTTACGGGAAGCCCCGGGTGCGTGCACGAGAAGGCCGCCTCAGGTGAGGGACACCTCCGGGCTGTAGAGATCCAGCCAGAGGGCCAGGTCCAGGGCCCGTTCCAGGCCGCGGCGCGAGGCCTGGGTGATCTGCGGGGTGTCGCGGTGGGCGGCCCTGCGCAGCCCGTCGCGGTCGACGAGCTCGAAGACGGGGTGGGAGGGGCGGGCGAGGAGGTCCTTCGCGTGCTCCTGGAGGGCGACGGCGTACTTGGGGTCCTGGGTGGAGGGGTAGGGGCTCTTGACCCTGTCGTACACGGACTTCGGGATCAGGTCCGCGGTCGCCTCCCGCAGCAGGCTCTTCTCGCGTCCGTCGAACGACTTCAGCGCCCAGGGCGTGTTGTAGACGTACTCGACGAGCCGGTGGTCGCAGAACGGCACCCGCACCTCCAGGCCCACCGCCATGCTCGTACGGTCCTTGCGGTCGAGCAGGACCCGTACGAAGCGGGTCAGGTGGAGGTGGCAGATCTGCCGCATCCGGTACTCGAAGTCGCTCTCGCCGTCCAGGCGCACGATGTCCGCGACGGCGGTGCGGTAGCCGTCGGCGATGTACGCCGGAAGGTCGAGGGCCTCGGTGAGGTCGGAACGGAGGACGTCGGCGTCCTCGCCCCAGTTCCGGCTGTGGCGGACCAGCCAGGGGAAGGTGGCGGCGCGTCGGGCCTCCTCGTCGAAGAACTGCTGGTAGCCGCCGAACACCTCGTCGGCGGACTCCCCGGACAGCGCGACGGTGGAGTGCTCGCGGATCGCCTGGAACAGCAGGTAGAGCGAGGCGTCCATGTCGCCGAAGCTCATCGGCAGGTCGCGGGCGCGGATGACCTTGGCGCGCACGTCGAGGTCGGCGAGGGCCTGGGCGTCGAGCACGATGTCCTGGTGGTCGGTGGCGCAGGCACGGGCCACGTCGTGCACGAACGGCGCGTCGGGCGTGGCACGCAGTTCGTCCGCGACGAAGTGGTCGGCCTGTCCGGCGAAGTCCACGGCGAAGCTGCGGACCTTCTCGCCGTGCAGGGCCAGTTGCCGGGCGGCGAGCGCGGTCATGGCGGAGGAGTCCAGGCCGCCCGACAGCAGGGTGCAGCGCGGCACGTCGGCGACGAGCTGGCGGCGCACGATGTCCTCGAGCAGGGAGCGGACGGTGGCGATGGTGGTGTCGCGGTCGTCGGTGTGCGGCCGGGTCTGAAGCCGCCAGTAGACGCGTCGGTGTGTGCCCCGCCGGTCCACGGTGACGACGGTGCCGGGCTCCACCTCGCGCATGCCGTCCCAGATGGCGTGCCCCGGCGTCTTGACCAGGGCGAGCAGCTCCCGCAGCCCGTCCAGGCGGACCCGGGCGGGGGCCAGGGGGTTGGCGAGGATCGCCTTGGGTTCGGATCCGAAGAGGACGCCGTCGGGGGTCGGGCGGTAGTAGAAGGGCTTGATGCCCATGCGGTCGCGGACCATCACGAGTTCGCCGCGGCGGCCGTCCCACAGGGCGAAGGCGTACATGCCGTTGAGGCGCTCGGCGAGCCCGTCGCCCCATTCCAGGTAGGCGCGCAGCACGACCTCGGTGTCGGAGTCGGTGGTGAAGCGGTGGCCCAGGGCGGTCAGTTCGCGGCGCAGCTCGGTGTAGTTGTAGGTCTCCCCCGAGTAGACGAGTGCGACGGTGCCGTCCGGCGTCTCGGCGGTCATCGGCTGGCGTCCGCCGGGCAGGTCGATGATCGCGAGCCTGCGGTGGCCGAGGGCGGCGGGGCCGTCGATCCAGGTGCCGCTGTCGTCGGGGCCACGGCACGCCATGGTCTGCGTCATCGCATCCAATGTCGCGGTCTCGGTCCGCAGATCACGGTCGTAGGAGACCCACCCGGTGATGCCGCACATGTGTTACCTCCCGCGTCCGGTCCGCCGGGAACACCCCGTTCACCTGCCGCTTCGCAAGGACCGGGACCCCTCCCGACAAACAAGTTGTATCCAGCAGCTATATGTCGAGGGTGTGCCACGCCGCGGGAGAGGTCAACGCGTCCGCAACCCGGCCGACCCCCGCGCGCCCTCCGTTTCGGCCGGGCTTTACCTTTCGTGTACACGCCGAACGGGCTCGGTGAGGGCGGGGGCCGCCGGGTCTCGGCCACGGGCAAAGAGTTTCCCAACATCCCGGGTCACCTCAGGGGGCGTCGACTCGCGGACCCGCCTGACCGGCCCCGGTCGAGCGCCCCAGTAACCACTTTGCACTCGGTTGCCCCGAATGCCCGACAGGCGAATCGGTCCTAAGGTGCTGATATGGAGCATGCCCTCAGTCCCATGACTCTCGCGGAACTGCGCCGGCCACGGCCCTACCCCGCGGTGTCGGTGCTGACGCCGACGCACCGCCGCGCGCCCGAGCACGCAGAGGACCGGGTACGGCTGCGCAACGCGTTGGCCGACGCCAAGAAGCAGCTCGAGGCGGACCCCGCGGTCAGCCGGGAGCGCCGCATCGACGTCGCGGACCAGCTCGACCGGGCGCTCGCCGAGGTCGACCTCGGGCACGCCGAGGACGGCCTGGTCATCTTCGCGGCGCCGGGCGAGCACCAGGTGTGGTCGCTGGCGCGCCCGGTGCCCGAGCGTGTGGTGCTCTCCGACACCTTCCTGACCCGCAACCTGGTGGCGGCGCAGGTCGCCGAGCGGCCGTTCTGGGTGCTCACGGTGTCGGCCGACCGGGTGACACTGTGGGACGGCGGCGCAGGTCACGTCGTCGAGGAACGCGCCGGCGGCTTCCCGCTGACCCGGAGCCGCGAGAACTTCGACGCCGAGCGCCAGATGCAGATCGGCGACATGCCGAGCACGTCCCTCGACGAGGGGACCCGTCGCTTCCTGCGCGAGGCCGACACCGCCGTGAGCAAGGTGCTCCGCCGGTATCCGCGCCCCCTGTACGTCGCCGGCGAGCAGGCCGCGCTGTCCGTGCTGGACGAGCTGGGCACCGTCACCAAGGACGCGGTCCACGTCCGGCACGGCGGCCTCTCCCACGGCACCCCCGACGCCGTGTGGCAGGCCGTCCGGCCGGTGATCGCCGCCGAGGAGCGCAGGACCGCCGAGGCCGTCAGCCGGGAGCTGGAGTCGGCGCGCGGCCGCAAGGCGTTCGCCGCCGGTGTCGACGAGGTCTGGCAGAACGCCTCCGACGGGCGCATCCGGCTCCTCGCGGTCGAGGAGAACTACCGCGTCACGGTGCGCGCGGACGGGGGCGACCACCTGGTGCCGGCCGAGAGCGGCGACCTGGACGCCCGCGAGGACATCGTGGACGAGATCGTGGAGCGCTGCCTGGACACCGGTGCCGACGTCCGCTTCCTCCCGGACGGCACCCTGGGCGACGCACAGGGCATCGCCGGGGTGCTCCGCTACTGAGTCCCCGGCTGCCGAGGCTCCTGCCCAGGCCTTCCTCTCCGCCGTCTACTCTGCCGGGGACGGTCTGCGGAGAGGGAGGGCGGCGCATGGGCGATCTGCTGGGGGTGGCGGTACTGGGCGCGGGACACATGGGCGCCGACCACATACGCAGGCTGGACCGCGTGGTGAGCGGAGCGAAGGTGGTGGCCGTGGCGGATCCCGAGACGGACCGCGCCAAGGAGGCCACGGCCGGTGTCGAGGGCGCCGTGGTGCACGCCGAACCGGAGGCCGCGCTGGACACACCCGGCGTCCAGGCCGTGCTGATCGCCTCACCGGGACCCGCCCACGAGGAGGCGCTGCTCGCGGCCTTCGCGCGCGGACTGCCGGTGCTGTGCGAGAAGCCGCTGGTGCCGGACGCCGCCGGGGCGCTGCGCGTGGTGGAGGCGGAGTCCCGGCTCGGCCGGCGCCTCACGCAGGTGGGGTTCATGCGCCGGTACGACGCCGAGTACATGCGGCTCAAGTCGCTGCTGGACAGCGGCCGGCTGGGGCGCGCGCTGATGCTGCACTGCACGCACCGCAACGTCTCCTCACCGCCCGGCTTCACCTCCGCCATGCTGATCAACAGCTCCGTCTCGCACGAGATCGACGCGGCCCGGTGGCTGCTGGGCCAGGAGCCGACCGCGGTGACCGTGCTGCGTCCCCGGCCGTCCGCGAACGCCCCGGACGGCCTGCTGGACCCGCAGTTCGTGCTGTTCGAGACGTCGGGGGGAGCCCTCGTCGACGTGGAGATCTTCGTCAACACCGGCTTCGGTTACCAGGTGCGCTGCGAGGCCGTCTGCGAGGGCGGCAGCGCCCGTATCGGGGACGGGCACACCATGGTCGTCACGACCGCGGGCGGCGCCCGCGAGGAGGTCGCGCAGGACTATCTCGTCCGGTTCGCCGACGCCTACGACCGCGAGGTACAGGCCTGGGTCGACGCCACCCGGCAGGGGCGGGTCACCGGGCCGTCCGCGTGGGACGGCTACGCGGCCTCCGTGGTCGCCGAGGCGGGCGTGCGGGCACAGCGGAGCGGCGCCCGGGAGGCGGTCGCCCTCCCGCCGCGCCCCGAGCTGTACGGGGGCGATGGCCGCTGAGAGCCCGAGCGGACTCGTACATTCGTTCATCGATCGCACTCATGCACGACTGAGCGTCTGCGGCTCGAACGCCAAATGGCGTATAACGCCTACGACTTGACCCGTGCGACGGGCTCGTCAACGGCTCCGACCACGCCCCCCGCAGGCCTTTGGCATATGCCAGAAGCACCACCGTATCGGGTGTTGCCAAATCCCTTACGCCCCGTCGTCGGCTGTGCCACAGTCGTAACGGCCCTTCCGCCGGACCTGGTCGAACCGTCCCCGCATCGGAGCGCGTCATGCCACCCCATCTCTCCGCGGACCGCCCCGCCGCCCCGCCGCCGAGCCGCGGCACGGTCGACGCGCTCATCACGCAGACCCGGCGGCTGCGCGGCGAGGTGGACGCCGTACGACGCGAGGCGCCGGAGGAGGGCACGGACCCCGAGGGCCGGTGGCAGCGCGCACTGTGCGACCTGGCGCTGCACCAACTCGACGACCTCGACGCCCACCTGGCGCAGTTGCGGGACGGTCCGCCCCCCGCACCTACCGAACCCTGCGCCACGCCCCCCGCCGGTTCCCTGCTCAGCCGGGTCGGCAGCGCGGAGTGGAACCTGCTGACCGACGAGGCGAGCTGGTCGGGCGAGCTGTACCAGATCCTCGGCCGCGATCCCTCGTCCCCCGCGCTCACCCTGGACGAACTGCCCTCGCTGGTCCACGACGAGGACCGGCCGCTGCTGACCGCGATGGTGACCGACTGCCTGGTCGACGGCAAGCCCATCGACGGGGAGTTCCGGATCCGGCGCCCCGACGGCGCGGTCCGCACGGTCCACATGATGGGCGAGCCCGTGCTCGACGCCGACGGCAGCACCGCCTCGATGTGGGCCGTGCTGCGGGACGTGAGCGAACTGCGCCGCAGCCAACGGACGGTGCGCGAGACCGGCGACGCGATGCAGCGCCACCGGGCCGGGACCGAGCACCGGCTCGCGGCCGAACTGCAGGAGGCCGTGCTGCCGCCGCGGCGCGGCGCCCTGCGGCTTGCGCGGCAGGGCGCCGGCGCCCTGGACCTGGCCGCCCGCCATCTTCCCGCGTCCACGAGCGCCCCGATCGGCGGTCACTGGTACGACGCCTTCGAACTCCCCGGCGGGGACACGCTCCTCGGCGTCGGCGACCTCACCGGACACGGCATGACGGTGGCCTCCGGCATCGCGACCCTGATCGGCGCCCTGCGCGGCATGGCCATGGCCGGCACCGCGCCCGGCCGCCTGCTGGACTGGCTCAACCAGCTCCTGGACGCCTCGGACCAGCCGGCGCTGGGCAGCGCGGTGTGCTGCCGCTACCGGCCCGCCACACGCACCCTGAGCTGGGCGCAGGCAGGACACCCCGCCCCGCTGCTGTTGCGCGACGGGACGGGGCGCGTGCTGGCCGCACCCGACGGCGTCCTGCTCGGGGCGAGGCCCCAAGCCGCCTACGGGCAGGCCGAGGAGACCCTTCGGAAAGGCGACCTACTGCTCCTGTACACCGACGGACTGGTCCCGCGGCACACGGGCACGGAGGCCGTGCACAGGCTGCTGGACCTGGCTCCGCGTCTCGGCGCAGAGCGCACGGCCCAGGACTGCGTACGGACCGTGCTGGAGGAGCTCGGCGAGAGCGGGCGTGAGGACGACGCGTGCGTGCTCGTCGCCAGGGTGCTCTCCTGACGGTCGGGTCGGATCGGGACGGCTCCGCCCGCCCCTGTTCCCGGCTGTTCCCGACGAGGACGCGCAGCCCTTCTACGCCTGCGCCCGGTTGCCGCCCCTCGGCTTCGACAGGCCCTTCGGCAGCGCCTGTTCGATCTCCTCACGCAGGTCCTGGATCTTCGGATAGCTCGAGTACTGCGCGGTGAGCCGGTACATCTCACGCAGCCGGTCCCAGGTGCGCTGGGAGGAGTTCGCCCCCATCGACGTCAGAGCCAGACGGGCGTACCGGTCGGCCTGTTCGGGGTCGTCGGCGATGAAGCAGGCGGAGGCCATCGAGATGTGATCGAAGATCTTCGACCGGTCCCGGCCCGCTCCGCGCAGTTCCAGCGCCTCCTTGGCATGGTTCTGCGCGATGAGGGCCGCGCCCGGCTCGTGTTCGGCGAGGGTGCGGTAGGCCAGGGCCTGCATGCCGTGCAGATCCGCCTCGTCGAACATCTGCATCCAGCTCGGCGGCGGCACGTCCCCCTTGTCGGAGACGAACAGGTCCTCCGCCTCTCCGAGGGTGCGCCGCATGGCCTGCCCCTTGCCCATCGACGCCTGTGCCCAGGCCTCGATGGTGCAGAGCATGGCCCGGGTGCGCGGCAGCACCTCGTCCCCGGAGCCGGATCTGGCGAGCTGCATCAGGTCCAGCGCGTCGTCGGGCCGGCCGAGGTGCACCATCTGCCGGGCGGCACGGGACAGCGCCTCCCCGGCGCGGGGCCGGTCGCCGCCCTCACGGGCCGCGTGCGCGGCGATGACGAAGTACTTCTGGGCCGTGGGTTCCAGGCCGATGTCGTGCGACATCCAGCCCGCGAGGACGGCGAGGTTGGCGGCGACGCCCCACAGGCGGCGCTGCAGATGGTCGGGGTGGCGGTAGGCGAGCATGCCCCCCACCTCGTTGAGCTGTCCCACGACCGCCTTGCGCTGCAGGCCGCCGCCGCGGGCCGCGTCCCAGGCCCGGAACACCTCCACCGAGCGCTCGAGTTCCTCGACCTCCTGCGACCCGATGGGGGCGGCCTCGTAGCGGTCGAACCCGGCGGGGTCGGCGTGCAGGGGGTCGTCGTAGCGGGGGGCATCGGCCGCCAGGGCCGGATCGGTGCGCAGCCAGTCGTGCATGGCGCTGCTGAGTGCGGATCCTGCGGCGAGCGCGGCGCCCGCGCCCACCAAGCCGCGTCGGTTGAGCATGAGGTCCATTCCCGTGAATTCGGTGAGGACCGCAGCAGTCCGCTCGGGCGCCCACGGGACTCCGTCGGGGTGCTGAGCACTCCCTTCGTCACGCCGTCTCCCCGCGCGCCCGTGCCGGACCAGACCGAGGTCCTCGATGGTCACGACACGGCCGAGTCGCTCGGTGAACAGCGCCGCCAGCACCCGCGGCACCGGATCGCGCGGGATCTCTCCCATGTCGATCCAACGCCGCACCCGTGAGGTGTCGGTCGCCAGCTGGGGGTGGCCCATGGCCGCCGCCTTCCGGTTGACCATCCTCGCGAGTTCGCCCTTGGACCAGCCGGAGAGGCCGAACAGGTCCGCGAGGCGGGTGTTGGGTTGTCCGCTCACATCAAGCCCCCAGGTTCTCGGCTGAGTTGACAGTAGCCCGCTGTCAGTTGCAGCGGGACTATTCGCCAGGGTTCGCCAGGGTGCGCCAGATGGTGTGCCACGGCCCATCGGGTGTCAGGTAGGAACGCGCCACCCCGACCCGGTCGCCGCAGGGACATTCCCCAGGGTGCCGGCGGCGGCCGGGCCGGGCGGGCGCGGAATTCGCAGGCACACGAAGGGATCTGTCTCACCCATGTACGCAGCATCGTCCTCCGTGTCCGCCCCGCCCCGGTCGCTGCGCCCCCGCCCGGGCGTCGGCGGCCCCTATCTCGAGCCCGCGCGACCGGCGGCCCCCGTGCTCGGTGCCGGCAGGACGCGGCGCGTCCCGGGCGTCGGCACCCAGCCGCTCAGCGGGAGAATCGACTTGTCCGGCCCCCAGGGCGCGCAGTTGCGCACGGCGATCGCCTCGGTGCACCGCATCTGCCCGGAGTTCACACCCGTGCAGGTGCTGCGCCGCAGCGGGCGTTCCGTGCTCCTCGTCGGCACCACGGGGCGCAGTACGGCCGTGGCCAAGTGTTTACTCGACCAGTCCCCGATCTGGTCCGAGCGGCTGCGGCACGAGATAGCTGCGTACCGCTCGTTCGTCCGGCACCGCCCCCCGGTGCGGGTGCCCCGGCTGATCGCGGCGGACCCGGACAACTGCACCCTGGTGATCGAGCGGATGCCGGGCCGGGTGGCCGCGCTGCAGCGGCATCCGGTGGAGGCGCCGCCGCGCGCGGACATCCGGGCGGCGCTGGGCGCGATCTGCCGGCTCAATGCCTGGCGTCCGCCGGCGGGCACGTTCGACGCCCCGCTGGACTACGCGGAGCGGATCGCGCGCTTCCACGATCTGGGTCTGCTCACGGACCGGGACCTGGGCGATCTGCAGAAGTTGCTGCACGGCATCGCCCAGTCGGCCGGCCGGCAGGGCATGGGCCAGTTCTGCCACGGCGACGCACTGCTGTCGAACATCCTGCTCTCGCCGGCGGGTCCGGTGCTGCTGGACTGGGAGCACGCGGGCTGGTACCTGCCCGGGTACGACCTGGCGACACTGTGGGCGGTCCTCGGTGACGCCCCGGTGGCCCGGCGGCAGATCAGCCAGATCGCGCAGTCGGCGGGACCGGCGTCGCGCGACGCGTTCCTGGTCAACCTGATGCTCGTCCTGACCCGTGAGATCCGCACGTACGAGACGGCCGTGCAGCGTTCGATGCACGACACGACCCCGGCGGCACCGGGAGTGGCCCACCCGGGCGCTGCGCCGTCCGGCGAGGAGCAGCGGCTGCTGCTGCGGCGGCTGCACGACGACTGCCAGATGGCCCGCCGGGCCGTGCGAGCGGCGGTCGGCACTCGCTGACGGGGACGTGGGCCCGCGGTGCGCTCGCAAGAGTGGCGCACCGCGGGCCTTCGTCGTGTCCGGCCACCAAGGGGTCCGTCCGACGGTCCACCGTTCGGGTCACCGGTCCATACCGGTGACGCCCCGCAGGCCCTGCCACCGCCACCGCGGAACCCCACGGCAACCGCACTGACGTGGCAATTCCTCTATCTGTGGACATGATTGACGGGACGTCGGTGACCGGGTACCACTGACGGACGTTCGGCCCGCACTCCCCACAGCGCCCGACCGTCCCAGGAGGCTGCCTTGCGAAAATCCGCCGCCGACCCCCACGCCCCCGCCGGGCACAGACGCACCTTCAGGACCGCGGGCGCCGTCGCCTCGGCGGCGCTGCTGTTGCCCCTGCTGGGCGCCGCCCCGGCACCCCGGCACCACACCCCCGCCGGGCTGCGGAGCGCGTTCGCCGCCGCGTCCGCCCGGTACCACGTGCCGCAGAGCGTGCTCCTCGGCGTCTCCTACCTCCAGTCCCGCTGGGACACGCACTCGGGCGCGCCGAGCGTCGCGGGCGGCTACGGCCCCATGCACCTGACCGATGCCCGTACCGCGATCGCCACCGAGGCCGTCCACCGCAGCGAGGGCATGGACGACGCGCGCGGCGACCAGGCGCGTCCCGCCCTGCGGCCCACCACGAAGGTGCCCGCGGACGCGCAGCTGCCGGCCCGGCTGAAGACGCTGGTCCGGGCCGCCGCGCTCACCGGTCTGCCGGCCGAGCGGCTGCGCACCGACCCGGCGGCGAACATCGCGGGCGGGGCCGCCCTGCTCGCCGCCGCACAGAAACAGCTCGGCGAGCCACTGAGCGCCGACCCCGCCGACTGGTACGCGGCGGTGGCGGAGTTCTCCGGCGCCGACGACACCGCCACGGCGGCCGCGTACGCGAACGACGTCTTCGCGGTGCTGCGCGAGGGCGAGCAGCGCACCACGGACACCGGTGAGAGCGTGCGGCTCGCCGCACAGCCGGGCCTGGCGCCCGACACCGCCCGACTGGGGCGCGCCGGGCTGCGCGCGGCCGACGCGGACGGGACCGAGTGCCCGAGGAGCGTGTCCTGCGCGTGGGTCCCGGCGCCGTACGCGCAGTTCGGGGACGACGACTACGGCAACCACGACCTGGGGGACCGGCCGGTCTCGCAGCGCATCAGGTACATCGTCATCCATGACACGGAAGGCCGGTGGGACGGCGTCCTGAAGCTGGTCCAGGACCCGACCTATGTGTCGTGGAACTACACCGTGCGCTCGACGGACGGACTGATCGCCCAGCATGTGAAGGCGAAGGACGTGGCCTGGCACGCGGGCAACTGGTACGTCAACGCCGCGTCGGTCGGCATCGAGCACGAGGGCTTCCTCACCTCTCCGGACGCCTGGTACACGGAGGCCATGTACCGGTCGTCGGCACGACTGGTGAAGTACCTGGCCGGGAAGTACGGCATCCCGCTGGACCGTCAGCACATCCTCGGCCATGACAACGTTCCGGGCCCGACGACGTCGTACATCCCGGGGATGCACACCGATCCCGGCCCGTACTGGGACTGGCGGCACTACTTCGAGCTGCTCGGCAGGCCGTTGCACGCCACGGCCGGGCCGAGGGGCGGGCTGGTGACGATCCTCCCGGACTACGCCGCGAACCAGCCGCGGTACACGGGCTGCACCGCGGCGGGCGAGGCGTGCCCGGCGCACGGCTCCAGCGAGGTCCGACTGTACAGCGCGCCGGACGAGTCCGCGCCGCTGATCAAGGACATCGGCCTGCACCCCCGGGGCGACGACTCGACGACCGACGTGAACGACGTCGGCTCCCGGGCCTCCACGGGCCAGCGGTACGCGGTGGCGGACCGGGACGGGGAGTGGACGGCGATCTGGTACCTGGGCCAGAAGGCCTGGTTCAGGAACCCGGACGAGCAGCCGACGGCGGTGAACGCGTCCGGGTGGGTGGTGACGCCCGGGGACGGTCTCACGGACATCCCGGTGTACGGCCGCGCGTACCCCGAGAAGGAGGCCTATCCGGAGGGGGTGCCCGTGCAGTCGGTCTCGCCGCTGCCGTACCGGCTCCCGGCGGGCCAGCGGTATGCGATCGGCGGCGTGGTGCCCGGTGAGTACTTCTACTCGACCACGTTCACCGCGGACTCGCACCGGGTGGTGGTCGGCAAGGACCTGTACTACGAGATCCAGTTCGGCCATCGCGTGGCGTTCGTCCGGGCGGCGGACGTGCGGGTGCTGCCGTCGGCGTAGTAAGCACGCGACGGAGGGCCGGGACCACGGGCGGTCCCGGCCCTCCGATCCGTCCGGGGGTGTCAGCCCTGCTGGAACAGCTCCGCGGGGAGGGGCTTCAGCAGTGCGTACAGATCGTCGGTGATGGGGCGGTCCCAGGCGGCGATGGTCACCAGGACGCCGTCGCTGCGGTCGAACTGGACGCAGGAGATCCGGCCCTCGGAGAGCTTGAGGCGGCGCACGATGAGCAGGTTGTCGCCCTGCATCACCGGGATGTCCTCGCTGCCGACGACGGTGACCTCCTCGTCGTTCTCCAGCGCGAGCAGGAGCTGGGCCACCTCGAAGGGGACCTCGCCCTCGGCGACGTCCCGGGCCGGAGAGCCCTCCGGCAGATTGCCGATGATCATCGCGGGGCCGCGACCGCCGAAGAGGTCGTAGCGCAGGAAGACGCCCTGGCAACTGCCGTCGGGCGCGGGCAGCAGGCCGGCACCGAGATTGCCCGGCCAGTCCCCCGGATCCATGGCCAGTACGTCGAAATCGGGCCCGGCGGGAGTGGCACTGCGGCGGCGGAGGAAGGACATGCCGCAATGGTACGTGCCCGGCCGTGAAACCGGGTCCGCCCCCCGGCGAAGCCGATCACGCTCGGCGGAGCGTGATCCGACCATGTCCGCCGTACATGAACGATCATGCCGGCAGCGCACGAACCGATCGCGTCCGGCGCGCATGAGCCGATCACCTCCGGTGCGCAGAACCGATCATGCTCCGCCGAGCGGGACGCGACGCGGGATCACCCGGCGCCGGCTGATCCGCCAGCCGTCCCGCCCGCGGACGACCGTGTCGTCGTAGGTCACGCTGCCGCAGGTGCCGTCCGTACGGATCCCGAGGCCCTTGGACAGGGCGTGCACCCGCCCGGGGCCGATCTCGGTCAGGACGACGTTGGTGATGTGGTGCGCGACCGGGTTCGCCGCGCCGAGGGCGAGGGACGCCTCCCGGACGGCGGCGATGCCGGTCAGCGGCTCCTGGCCGAAGCCGGTGACGTCGTAGACGACGTCCTCGGTGAACAGCTCGTCGAGCCGGTCCAGCTCACCGGCATCGAACAGGTGCCCGTGCAGGGACAGCAGCTCGGTGACGGCCGTCCGGTCGTCGGCGTTCAGTGCCATGGTCGTCCACCTCCGGGCGTGATCATGCCATCAGGGCCGGGGTGGGCGCGGCGTGTTCGTGCATCATCCGGCGGCCTCGACGGCGGGCGGGACCACCGCAACGGGACTCGCCGCGTGGAGCAGGACCGCCTGGGTCACCGAGCCGAGCATGCGGGCCGGGGCGAGGAGGCGGCGGCGGTGGCGGCCCACCACGACCAGTTCGGCGCCCGGGGACGCCGCGACGAGGTGGCCTGCCGCGCCGCCGGGTGGCGTGGAGAGGTCGACCGGCACGTCCGGGTGCCGGTCGTGGTGGGGGGCCAGGAGGCCCGCGGCCAGGGTCCGGATCTCGTCCTCGACGGCGTCCTCGTCGACGGCCGGGGGCATGAGTTCGCCGGGCGCCGGCCAGATCTCCAGCGGGGGCCAGGGATGCGTGGCGATCACGTGCAGCCGGGCGTCGCGGCGGGCCGCCTCCGCGAACGCGAAGGCGAGGGTGGCCTCGGCGGGGCTGTCCACGTGCAGGCCGACGACCACGCGTGGGCCGGGCGCGGCGGGCGGCCCTTCGTGCACCTCGCGGCCCGGCCGCGGCACCACGACCACCGGGCAGGCGGTGTCGCGTGCGGCGGCCAGGCTCGTGGAGCCGAGCAGCAGGCTCGCGAAGCCGCCGCGGCCCCGGCTGCCGAGCACCATGAGCTGGGCGTGGGCGCCGAGTTCGGGCAGCACGGTGGCCGGGGAGCCGTCCACCGCCAGGTGATCGGTGACCGGGCGGTCGGTCCTGTCGTCCAGACGCGCCCTGGCCTCCGCGAGCACCGGGTCCTCCGTGGGCGCCGGGGGTCCGGCGACCAGGGCGCCGGGCTGCGCCCAGGGTCCGTACTGCCGCACATGGACCACCCGCAGTGGCGCCTCGCGCAGCCGTGCGGCGGTCAGCGCCCAGTCCAGGGCGCGCAGACTGTCGTCCGATCCGTCGACGGCCGCGATGACCGGCTCGGTGCTCATGGAATCCTCGCCTCCGGGACGCGGCTGTGGTTCCCCGGGGATCAGCCTGACGCAGCGGGCGGCCCGGGGCGGGTTCACCGGCGGCGTGTCCGGAGATTCGGCGGCGGGCTGGGGACCGATGGCGAGGACTCAGGCTCAGGTGAGGTCGAACTCCCCCTCCCGCGCACCCGACACGAACGCGCCCCACTCCGCGGGGGTGAAGATGAGGGAAGGGCTCTCGGGGCGGCCGCTGTTGCGCATCGCGATGAAGCCCTCCACGAAGGCGATCTGGACATCCCCGAGCCCTCGGCTGCTGGACTGCCACTCGGCGTTGCTGAGGTCCAGCTCCGGCTTGTCCCAGCCCGCGAGCGGGTGCTGCTGGATGGTGCTCTCGGCCACGTCCGTGCTCCTCCCGGTTCGTCGTCCGCGGCCAGCCTAGCGATCGCATCGCACGGCCGACAGGGCACGTGAGGGGGATGCCTTCAGGAGCTGGGCGGCCGGTCGCCGACCAGCCACATGGAGAAGAACTGCGACCCGCCGCCGTAGGCGTGCCCGAGTACCCGGCGGGCCCCGTCCACCTGGTGTTCCCCGGCCTGCCCGCGCACCTGGAGCGCCGCCTCGGCGAAGCGGATCATGCCGGAGGCGCCGATGGGGTTGGTGGAGAGCACCCCGCCCGACATGTTGACGGGAAGGTCTCCGTCGAGTTCGGTCACCCCGGACTCGGTGAGTTTCCAGCCCTCGCCCTCCTCGGCGAAACCGAGGTTCTCCAGCCACATCGGTTCGTACCAGGAGAACGGCACGTAGATCTCCGCCGCGTCGATGTCCCGGCGCGGGTCGGTGATCCCGGCCTGCCGGTAGACGTCGGCGGCGCAGTCCTTGCCGGCCCGGGGGGACACGAAGTCCTTGCCCGCGAAGAGGGTCGGCTCGCTGCGCATCGCGCCGCCGAGCACCCAGGCGGGCGGCCGGGGCGAACGGGCCGCCCCCGCACGGTCGGTGAGCACCATGGCGCAGGCCCCGTCGGAGGAGGGACACGTCTCGGAGTAGCGGATGGGGTCCCAGAGCATGGGCGAGGACTGCACCTTCTCCAGGGTGATGTCGTGTTCGTGCAGATGCGCGTACGGGTTCTTGAGCGCGTTGCGCCGGTCCTTGTATGCGACCAGCGAGCCCACGGTGTCGGGCGCTCCGCTGCGCCGCATGTAGGCGCGTACGTGCGGCGCGAAGAAGCCGCCCGCGCCGGCCAGCAGCGGCTGCTGGAAGGGGATCGGGAGCGACAGGCCCCACATGGCGTTGGACTCGGACTGTTTCTCGAAGGCCAGGGTCAGCACGGTGCGGTGGACCCGGGCGGCGACGAGGTTGGCGGCGACGAGCGCGGTGGAACCGCCGACCGAGCCGGCCGTGTGCACCCGCAGCATGGGCTTGCCGACGGCGCCGAGGGCGTCGGCCAGGTACAGCTCCGGCATCATCACGCCCTCGAAGAAGTCGGGCGCCTTCCCGATGACGACGGCCTCGATGTCGGCCCAGGTCGACTCGGCGTCCTCCAGGGCGCGTGCGGCGGCCTCGCGCACCAGGCCCGCGATCGACACGTCCCGGCGCGCCGCCACGTGCTTGGTCTGGCCGATCCCGACGACGGCCACGGGCTCCTTGCTCATCGCGGATCCCCTTCGAGTACGGCGACCAGATTCTGTTGCAGACACGGCCCGGAGGTGGCGTGGGCCAGGGCGCGGTCGGACTCCCCGCGGTGGATGCGGGCGGCGGCCTCGCCGATGCGGACGAGCCCGGCGGCCATGACCGGGTGGGCGGCGAGGGCGCCCCCGGAAGGATTGACGGTGACGTCGTCGCCGAGACGGAGCGCCTGGCGCAGGATCACCTCCTGGGAGGTGAAGGGCGCGTGCAACTCGGCGGTGTCGACGGGCCGTTCGAAGGCGCCGGCCTTCTCGGCGGCGAGCCGCGTGGACGGCGAGTCCGTCAGGTCGCGCGTCCCGAGCCCGTGGGCCTCGATGCGGTGGTCGATGCCCCGGATCCAGGCGGGCCGTGCGCACAGCTCCCGGGCCCGCTCCCCCGCCGCGAGGATCACGGCCGCGGCTCCGTCCCCGATCGGCGGGCAGTCCCCGGTGCGCAACGGCCGTACGAGGTAGTCCCCCTGGGGTGCGGGACCCCTGAGCTGGGCATGGGGGTTGGCGCTCGCCGCCGCACGGTTGCGGGCGGCGATCCCGGCCAGCGCCGGCTCGTCGGTCCGGCCCGCGTCGATGAGCGCCTGTGCCTGGAGGGCGGCCAGGGCCACGGAGTCGGGCCACAGGGGGGCGACGTAGTAGGGGTCGAGCTGCCGGGTCAGCACGTCCCGTACGGAGCCGGGTGAGGACTTGCCGTAGGAATAGACGAGCGCGGTGTCGGCGTCGCCGGTGAGCAGCTTGGTCCACGCCTCGTACAGCGCCCAGGCGCCGTCCATCTCGACGTGCGACTCGGAGATCGGCGGCCAGGCGCCCACCCCGTCCAGGGCGAGGGTGAAGGAGAAGGCGCGGCCGGCCAGGTAGTCGCTGGAACCGGAGCAGGTGAAGCCGATGTCCGCGGTCTTCAGGCCGGTGCGTTCCAGGACCCGGTGCAGGACCGGCATGAGCATCTCCACCTCGGAGAGCTCCTCGCTGGTGCGCCGGTGGGTGGTCTGGGCGAAGGCGACGACGGCGATCTCGCGGGTCACAGCAGCTCCTTGAACGCGTCGTAGTCGGCGTCGGGTTCGCCGGTCGGCCGGTAGTGGTCGGGGTAGCGCGCCCCTTCGGTCCACACCGGCTCGACCCGCAGGCCCATGCGCACCTGGTCGTAGGGGATGCCGCCGATGCGGCCGTGCAGGGCGAGGTCGGCGCCGTCCAGGGCGATGTGCGCGTAGACGTACGGCACCTCGATGTCGAGGTTCTTCGCCTTGATGTTGACGATGCAGAAGGTGGTGACGGTGCCGCGGGGGCCCACTTCGACCTGTTCGTGGGTGGCGACCCCGCAGGTGGGACACGCGCCCCTCGGCGGGACGTACACCTTGCGGCAGGACGGGCAGCGCTCCCCGACGGTCCGCCGGCCGGAGAGGGCGGCGATGTAGGCGGACTGGGCGCGGCCGGGCGAGTAGGTGTAGTCGAGGCGTGCGTGGGCGACGATGCCGGTGACCGGTTCCGCGAACTCACCGGCGTGAACGGCGACTTCGGTGTCCTCACCGTCGTACGGCTCGAAGCAGGCGATGTCGGTGATGGCACCGGAGCGTTCCTCGGCCCAGCGGATCCGGACCCGCATGCCCGTGTGCACGGCGTCGGGGCCGGGGGCGTCGAGGGCGTGCAGCAGGGCGGTGTCGGCGCCGTCGAGCTTGACCAGGACCCAGGCGAAGGGGGTGGTGAGGGGCTGACCGCGGCGGGGTTCGTGGTTCCAGGCCCAGGTGGTGACCGTGCCGGTGGAGGCCACGTGGACGAGGTCGCGGATGTCCTCGGCGGTCACGGGGTCGTACTCGACGGGTGGGACGAGCGTGCGTCCGTCACCGGTCCGCACCCCCAGGACGACGCGTTCGCGCAGGCCGGTGAGGAAGGCGCTCTGGACGGGGCCGAGGGAGCGGGTGAAGGGGAACTCGACGACGAGGGGGGCTTTGAGGACTTCCGGCATCCTTGCGGACTCCTTCGGTGGGTCAGGCGCGCTTGTAGACGGGCGGGCGTTTCTCCGCGAAGGCGCGGGCGCCTTCCCTGGCGTCCGCGGTGTCGAAGACCGGCCAGCCGCGCTTGAGTTCGGCGGCGAGCCCGTCGGTCTCCGTCATCTCGGCGGTCTCGTACACGGACGCCTTGACGGCCTCGACGGCCAGCGGCCCGCAGCCGTTGATCTGTTCGGCGATCTCCAGGGCCTTGGCGAGGGCGGTGCCGTCGGGCACGACATGGCCGACGAGTCCGACGGCGGCGGCCTCGCGCGCGGCGTAGGCGCGCCCGGTGAGCAGCATTTCCAGGGCGTGGGTGCGCGGGATCTGCCGCTGGAGGCGGACCGTGGAGCCGCCGATCGGGAACAGTCCGCGCCGGACCTCGAAGAGGCCGAAGGTCGCGGACTCGGCGGCCACCCGGATGTCGGTGCCCTGGAGGATCTCGGTGCCGCCCGCCACGCAGGGCCCCTCGACGGCGGCGATCACCGGTTTGCGGGGGCGGTGGTGGCGCAGCATCGCCTTCCAGTGCAGGTCCGGGTCGGCGTTCAGCCGCTCGCGGTACCGCTGCCCTTCCATGCCCCGGCCGGCGAGGGCCTTGAGATCCATTCCGGCGCAGAAGGAGCCGCCGGCGCCGGTGAGCACGATCGAGCGGACGGTGTCGTCCTCGTCGGCCTCGACCCATCCGTCGTAGAGCCCCACCAGCATCGGCAACGAGAGCGCGTTCCTGGCCTCCGGCCGGTTGAGCGTGAGCACCAGTGTGGCGCCTTCGCGCTGCACGGTGAGGTGTTCGGTGCCACCCATCGGTTCCTCCCGTCTGCAGAACGAGAACAGGTTGCAGGAGGGGTGGAACAAGGACAAGAGTTTTCTGACACCTAGTCAGATTTCTTGGCCCGGGACCCTTCACAGTTGCGCCGGGCTTTGCTCTGATGACCGCGAACCGTCGGATGCGTCCTTCTTCGCCGTGCGGGGCCGAGGTCAGGAGGAGCGGTGGAGTACAACCTTGCCGACCTGTTCGAGTCGGTCGTCGACGTGGCCGCGGACCGCGAGGCGCTCGTGTACGTCGACCACCCCGGCACGGGTGCGGAGCGCCGTCTCACCTACGCGGAGCTGGACCGGGCGGCCAACCGCATCGGACACCACCTGCTGGACGCGGGGATACGCCCGGGGGAGCACCTGGGGCTGCATCTGTACAACGGCGTCGAGTACCTGCAGACGGTGCTGGGCTGCCTCAAGGCCCGGATCGTGCCGGTCAACGTCAACTACCGCTATGTGGCAGAGGAGTTGCTGTACCTCTACCGGGACGCGGACCTGGTGGCGCTGGTCTTCGACGCGGAGTTCACCGACCGGGTCGCGGCGGCGCTGCCGGGGGCGGGGAAGCTGCGGCACCTGGTGCGGGTGGGGACTCCCGCACCGGACGCGGCCGCGCTGTCCGCGGTGGACTTCGCCGACGCCGAGGCCGGCGGGTCGTCCGGGCGGGGCTTCCCGGCCCGCTCGGGCGACGACCAGTTCATCATCTACACCGGCGGCACGACCGGCATGCCGAAGGGTGTGATGTGGCGGCAGGAGGACCTGTTCTTCTCCGGCCTGGGCGGCGGCGCCCCGACCGGCGAGCCGGTCGGGAAGCCGGAGGAACTGGCCGAGCGGGTCGCGGCCGGCGGCGAGGGCATCACCTTCTTCCCCACTCCCCCGCTGATGCACGGCACGTCGACCCTCACCGCGTTCATCGGGTTCCACTTCGGCCAGCGGGTCGTATTGCATCGCAAGTTCGTGCCGGAAGAGGTGCTGCGCACGATCGCGAAGGAGAGGGTCACCAGCGTGTCGCTGGTGGGCGACGCGATGTTGCGACCGCTGATCGACGCGCTGAGCGGGCCGATGAAGGGCACCGACTGCTCGTCCCTGTTCAGCGTGTCGTCGTCCGGGGCGATCATGTCGGAGACCGTGCGCGCGCAGTTCCAGGCACTCGTCCCGAACGCCGTGCTGCTCAACAACTTCGGCTCCTCGGAGTCCGGCTTCAACGGCACCGCGACCCCCGACTCCGGCCCGGACCGGGGCTTCCGCATCCGGGTCAACTCCCGGACCGCGGTCGTGGACCCGGTCACCCACGAGCCCGTGACGGCCGGCGAGGTGGGCCGCATCGCGCAGCGCGGCCACGTACCGCTCGGGTACTACAACGACCCGGCGAAAACGGCGGAGACGTTCTTCGAGAAGGACGGCGAACGCTGGGTGCTGCTCGGCGACATGGCGACGGTCGACGAGGAGGGAGTCGTCACCGTCCTGGGGCGTGGCTCGCAGTGCATCAACACCGGCGGCGAGAAGGTGTACCCGGAGGAGGTCGAACAGGCGCTCAAGTCGCATCCGGACGTGTACGACGCGCTGGTGGCCGGGGTGCCGGACGCGACCTGGGGCAACCATGTGGCGGCCGTCGTACAGGTGCGCCGGGGCGCGGCCCGTCCCTCCCTGGAGGACATCCAGGCCCACTGCCGGACACGGCTCGCGGGCTACAAGATCCCGCGCCGGCTCGTCGTCACGGACGTCATCCGGCGCTCGCCCAGCGGCAAGGCCGACTACCGCTGGGCCAGGGAGGTGGCGATGACGGCCGACGGCTCTGCCGCCGGGTGACGGGGCCCCGTGCGGCATCGCGCCGGTCGGCGGCCCGGGCTCCTCGTCACCGGGCCCCTCACCGGGACGCGGCGGCCGGGGCCCGGACGAAGCGTGCCGAGAGGATCGCCGCCATGACGAACCCCGCCGCGGCCACCACGGCCGACCGGTGCAGTCCCGTCGCCAGGTGTCCGGCGACCAGGGTGCCGAACAGGGCGATGCCCACCGCGCTGCCGGTCTGACGGGAGGTGTTCAGCAGGGCGGAGGCGGCCCCGCCGCGTTCGGCGGGTGCGGCCTCCATGGCGGCCGCGGTGGCGGCGGGCATCGTGTACGCGGTGCCGAAGCCGACGGCGGCCATGGGCAGCACCAGCAGAACGTAGGGGGTGCGGGGCCCGGCGGCCAGCCAGCCGAGCAGGCCCGCCGCGCCTGTCAGCATCCCCGTCACCATCGGCACCCGCGGCCCGGTCCGGGCGATCACCCGTCCGGCCACCGCGGAGCCGAGGGCCACCAGGCACACGGCGGGCAGCAACACGACCCCGGTCCGCAGCGCGCTGTAGTGCCGCACCCGCTCGAAGTACAGCGGGGCCAGGAACAGCAGTCCGTAGAAACCCATGTTGAACAGGCCGCCCACACCGACGGAGGCGGACAGCTCACGGCTCCGGAAGAGGGACAACGGCAGCATCGGCGCCCGGGAGCGCGCCTCCAGCACCAGGAACGCGC
Organism: Streptomyces sp. NPDC028331; assembly: GCF_055565775.1. NCBI lineage: Bacteria > Bacillati > Actinomycetota > Actinomycetes > Kitasatosporales > Streptomycetaceae > Streptomyces > Streptomyces sp. NPDC028331. The sequence goes on from NZ_JBVHTR010000006.1 coordinate 34,550, forward strand.
CGAACCCGAGGGCGCACACCGCCCAGGCCGCGAGGACCGTGCCGTCGCTCCAGCCGCGCTCTCCGGACTCGATGAGCGCGCCGATCAGGGCCGCCAGGCCCACCATGCCCGCGCTCTGGGCCGGCAGGTCGAGACCACGCCGGCGCAGAGGGCTCGGCGGCTGGTGCGGGACGCACCGCAGGGTCAGGACCGCCGAGAGGACCGCCACCGGCAGGTTCAGCAGGAAGACCGAGCGCCAGCCGAGACCGGCGGTGAGGACACCGCCGAGCACCGGGCCCGCTCCGGCGCCCAGGCCCGCCACGGCGCCCCAGACGCCGAACGCCCGCGCCCGGGCGGCCCGGTCCTCGTACAGGGTGTTCAGCACGGACAGGGACGCGGGCACCAGCATGGCCGCACCCACACCTTGCGCCAGGCGGGCGGCGACGAGCAGCCCGGCGGAGGGCGCCGCGGCGCAGCCCGCCGAGCCGAGGGTGAACGCGGCGAGACCGCCGAGGAAGACCCGCCTGCCGCCCATCCGGTCGGCGAGGCCCCCGCTGAACGGCAGCAGCCCGGCGAAGACCAGCGTGTAGCCGTCGGCCACCCACTGGAGTCCGGTGACCGACGCCCCCAGGGAGTCACCGATCACCGGGAGCGCGACGGTCACCACGGTGGCGTCCAGGATCACCATGAAGTACCCGAGGCAGACGGCGAGCAGGGCGAGCCCCTGCAGGCGAGCGCGGGTACCGGCGGTGCCGGAGCCCGAGTGCGTCGTAGCCATGTTCCCAGTGTGACGCCGGAACCGTTCGGTGCCGGCCGAACCGTTCTCGACGGGACACGCCTGGGCCGTGCTCATGGCCGGCCGTGGCTTCCGCCACGTCGGCGTCCGCAACGACGTCAGGGCTCGGGCAGTTCAGGAACCCGAGCCCTGAGCGACCGCGCAAAGGGTGGTCAGGTGCGGTAGCCGGCGCTCTCCCGGGGGTCCGGCATCGCGCCCAGCCGCTCGAAGCGTTCCTGCACGTTGGCCGCGAAGGCCTGCTGCTCGGAGCCCGGGTAGGCCTGTCCGGAGCTGGTCATGGCCACCGTCAGGACCCCGCTGATCGGTGCGCCGGGCGACGTGCGCACCGGTGTGCACAGGAAGGTGAACTCCTGCGGCCGTGGATCGTCGTACGTGGTGAGGGAGACCTGGGACAGCGTGGTGGGCCGGCCGGTGCGGTAGGCGTCGTCCATCGCGTTGAAGACGCCCATGGCCTCCAGGCCCGGCAGCACCATCCGGCCCGGGCTGAACTGCGGGACCATGCCGAAGGCGGCGCCCTGCTTGCCGTTGGCGTAGCGCAGCAGGTGGTTGGGGCCCTCGGTGAGCATGATGGGGAAGGGGGCGCCGTCGAAGACGGCGAACAGCTCCTGCTGCTGGGCCAGCAGACTGTCGCGCAGTTTGAAGTCGGACAGCAGGGTCTGGGTGAGTTCCTGCATGCCCTCGCGCAGGCCACGGTCCCAGGCACGGGGCTTGAAGTCGGCGACGCACACGGTGCCCAGGATCATTCCCGTGTTGTCGCGCAGCGGGGTGCCGAGGTAGGAGCGCACGCCCAGGTCGTTGACGAGGGGGTTGCCCTTGAAGCGGGGGTAGTCGAAGACGTCGTCCAGGGCCAGTTGGGACCCCTGGGCCACCACATGCGGGCAGAAGCCGTAGTCGCCGGGGGCCTCCCGGGAGAGGTTGCTCAGGTCGAAGGGGATCCCGCCGCCGTCGGGGTTCACCTTGTCGTCGGGCGAAGCGGTGGGCACGTACATGCCGCGGAACATCTGCCGCTCGTCGTTGATGAAGTTGACCATGGCCAGAGGTGACTGGGTGAAACTGGCCGCCAGCCGCGCGACACGGTCGAACGTGGCCTCCGCCTCGACGGTGTTGAGGCCGAGAACCTGCAGTCTTAGCTTCCGCTGCTCACCCGCGAGCCGGGCCTGGTCAGAAGAGAGGGCATCCATGGGATCAGATGAAAGCAGAATCCCGGCTTCCGCGGATCGCCCCACCCGCTGTTTTCCGTATCACTTGACTCACGCACAACGCCTCTCGGGCGGACGGCACTTGATCCGGGTGCCTCGGCGAAGCGCGGGCTCACGCGGGAGCGCACAGATGCCCAAACTGGGATTCTGTCCAAATATTTCCAGGTTTCAACCTCCGGCGATCACTTCCCGCCATTCCTCGGGCGTCCATCGAGCGGAAACGATCCGCCATACGACAATCGTTGCGGCGGGCTGGTTTTCGACGTCGGCGCATTCTGTCCGAACTCCCCTCTGGCGGTCGAACTTTGGTTCGGATTTCTATGGGCTGTGACGGACGGGACATGTCGCCGCTGGTGCGGCCCGTGTGTAATGGGTTTGTGCGATGCACCTGCGAGAGAGGGCACGGCAGCGTGGGGCAAGTTGGGTGCGAGCTGCGAACCGCCCGTCATGGAAGCGAGTGCCGGCGCCGTTTCGGCCAGGGCGCGGAGCGCGGTTTCCCGCCAAGATCCATGCCGCTCCCGACGGCCCGCCGTCCCGCCCCGACGAGGGGGCGCCGACCTGCTCCAGCACCTCTCCCGCCCGACGAACGGGCCCCGGTACGACGGCGTACCGGGTCCCTGACCGGACCGTCCCTTCCGCCCGGGACCGGGGGCCTGGCGGTACAGCGGCGTGCCGGACGCCCCGTTGCGTCCACCGCGCCGCGCTCGGTAATGCCGTGATGCCGCCTCAGCACGCACAAGATCATGCGGCAAGGTCAACTGCGCCATCTCCTACGGACAGTGGCGAACATCGAAGGAGCAACGTCATGAACAGGTCGGACGCGGACGCCCGGGCGGTGGCGGTGATCGGCATGGCCTGCCGGCTTCCCGGCGCGTCGGGGGCCGACGCGCTGTGGGCCCTGTTGAGGGACGGTGCGGACGCCACCAGTGAGACTCCTCCGGAACGTTACGACGTGGACGCCCTGCACTCCCCCGCCCCCGGACCGGGCCGCATAGCCAGCCGCCGCGCGGGCTACGTGGACGGCATCGCCGACTTCGACGCCGGGTTCTTCGGGATGTCCGCCACCGAGGCGGTCGAACTCGACCCGCAGCAGCGGCTGTTGCTGATGACGTCCTGGGAGGCGCTGGAGGACGCGGGGCAGCGGCCCGACCTGCTGGCCGGCAGCCGCACCGGGGTGTTCGTGGGCAACGCCCGTGCGGACTACCTGGAGTTGGCCCTGCGCCAGGGTCCCGACGGCGCCACCGCCGCACAGCTGAACAACTTCCGTTCGCTGCTGCCCGCCCGGGTCTCCCACACCTTCGACTTCCGCGGCCCGAGCATCGTCGTGGACACCGCGTGCTCCTCGTCCCTGGTCGCCGTCCACCAGGCCGTGCAGAGCCTGCGCGCCCGGGAGATCCCGCTGGCCCTGGCCGCGGGCGTGAACCTCAAACTCCGCCCCGACGAAGGCCTGGTGATGACACAGGCCGGCGGCATGGCCGCCGACGGACGCAGCAAGTTCGGTGACGCGAGCGCCGACGGCCACGCCCCCAGCGACGCGGTCGCGGTCGTCGTCCTCAAGCGCCTCGCGGACGCGCTGGCCGACGGCGACCGCATCCGCGCCGTCATCCAGGGCAGCGCCGTCGGCAACGACGGCCGCACCAGCGACTCGGTGCTCAACCCCTCGCTCCAGGGCCAGATCGAGGTGCTGCGCTGGGCGTACGAGGACGCCGGGATCGACCCCGCGGACGTCGACTACGTCGAGGCGCACGGGTCCGGCTCCCCCTCCTTCGACCCCGTGGAACTGACCGCGCTGGGGCGCGTCCTGGGCGAGGGCCGCCCGGCCGGACGGCCCCTGCTCGTCGGCTCCGTCAAGACGAACATCGGGCACGCGGAGGCCGCCGGCGGCCTGGCCGGGCTGATCAAGGCGGTGCTCTGCCTGGAACACGGGCAGGTTCCCGCCAGCCTGCACCTGTCGGTGCCGAACCCGGAGGTGGCCTGGGACGAGCTGCCGCTCGTGGTGCCGAGCGGCCTCGTCGACCTGCCCGAGACGGGCCGCCCCGCCGTCGCCGGCGTCTCGGGGCAGGGCTCCTCGGCGCTCAACGCGCATGTGGTGATCCGCAGCCCCGCCCCCGGCGAGGCACCCGCCGCGCACCGCACCCCGCCAGCCCAGGCGCCCGCAGCCCGGGACGCGCGCCCCGCGCCGTACGTCCTGGTGCTCTCCGCGCGCAGCGCCGCCGCCCTGGAGGCGCTCGCCCGGTCGTACGCCGCCCACCTCTCTCCCGGCGGCGCGGGAGCGGCGTACTCGGTGCGGGACATCTGCTACAGCGCGGCCACCCGGCGGCAGCACCACGAGCACCGGATGGCGGTCGTCGGGGCCAGCCACGAGGAGCTGGTGGCCGCCCTGACCGGCTCGCCGGGGCTGGGCGGAAGACCGCTGTCCGCCGTCGCCGAGCGCTACCGGCGGGGCGAGGACGTCGACTGGGAGGCGGTGTTCGGGAGCCCGGGCCGCTTCGTCCCGCTGCCCACGTACCCGTGGCAGACCGAACGCTACTGGCCGGGCGAGGAGCACGACGACGACGGTGGCGACCTGGCCTCCTGGGTGCTGCGCGAGCACGCCCGCACCGGCTTCGACGACGCCTCCACGCTCACCGACATCGGCATCGACTCCCTGGCGAAGCTGCGGATCATCGTGGAGCTGACCAAGAGGTCCAGCCAGGAGGTCGACCCCGAGGAGTTCGGCAGGCTGCGCACCGTGGGCGAGCTGCGCCGGTGGACGCGCGACCTGGAGGCGGCCGCCCGATGAGCCACCCGGAGACCGCCTACGCCTGGTTCGCCCGCTCCGCCGACATCTACGGCGAGGACGCCGTCGCGCTGGAAGTGGACGAGGACCGGCTCAGCTACGCGGACCTGCGCGACCTGGCGGAACGGCTGGCCGCCCAGCTGGTGTCCGCGGCCGGCGGCACCCCGCCGCGCTGCGTGGGCCTGCTGGCGAGCCGTTCGGTGACCGCGTACGCCGGCTACCTCGCGATCCTGCGGGCCGGCGCGACCGTCGTCCCCCTCAACCCCGAGCACCCCTCGGCCCGCACGGCCGAGATCGTCAAGGTCGCCGAGGTGGAGGTCGTACTGGCCGACGCCGCCGGGGCGGGCACCGACCAGGGCGTGCCCGTCCTCACCGTGGGGCCCGACGAGCTGGCGGCCCTGGCCAGGGAGCCCGCGCCCGGACTGCCGTACCCGGCAGCGGGCCCCGACGACATCGCGTACATCATCTTCACGTCCGGGTCGACCGGCACCCCCAAGGGCGTGCCGATCCCGCACCGCAGCATCGCGGCCTACCTCGGCCAGGTCGCTCCGCGGTACGACATCGCACCCGGCAGCCGGCTCTCGCAGTCCTTCGAGCTGACCTTCGACGGCTCCGTGCACGACCTGTTCGTCGCCTGGGCGGGCGGCGGCACCCTCGTGGTACCGCGCCGCAGCCAGCTGCTGTCCCCGGTGAAGACCGTCAACTCCCTGCGCCTGACCCACTGGTTCTCGGTTCCGTCGCTGATCTCCTTCGCCTCCCGTCTCGGCACCCTGCGACCCGGCAGCATGCCCACCCTGCGGTGGAGCGTCTTCGGCGGGGAACCGCTGACCCTCGACGCGGCCCGTCAGTGGCGCACCGCGGCTCCCGGCAGCCGCCTGGAGGTGCTGTACGGGCCGACCGAACTCACCATCTCCTGCACGGCGTACCGGTTCCCGGACGACCCGGCGCAGTGGCCCGACACCCCGAACGGCACCGCTCCCATCGGCACCGGTTATCCGGTCCTCGACCTGCTGCTGATCGACGAGGACGGCCGTCCATCGGACAGCGGCGAGCTGTGCGTGCGCGGGCCGCTGCGGTTCCCCGGCTACCTGGACCCGGCCAACAACGCCGGGCGCTTCCTGGACCCGGAGGGACGGCCCGTCGGTGACGGGCCGCTCACCGACCGGCACTGGTACCGGACCGGGGACCGGGTCGCGATGCGGGACGGGCACCTGGTCCACCTCGGGCGCACCGACCACCAGGTGAAGATCCGCGGTCATCGGATCGAACTCGGGGAGATCGAGGCCATGCTGCGGCAGCAGCCGGCGGTACGCGACGCGGTCGTCCTCGCGGTGCCCGCGCCCGACGGCGAGCCCGAGCTGCATGCCGCGGTGAGCGGCGACGGCTGCACCTCCGACGGGCTGTTCGCGGCGCTGGGCGAGCGGCTGCCGCCGTACATGCTGCCCCGCCGGATCGCCGTCCTCGACCAACTGCCGCTGAACGCCAATGGCAAGATCGACCGGCGGGCCCTGCTCGACGACCTCGGACGCTCCCGCTGAACCACGCGTGTCCGGGTAACGGCACCACAACGCCCCCTTCCCCGACGTCTGTTGTGAGGCAACCCACATGTACGACGCCATCGTGGTTGGCGCCCGGTGCGCCGGTGCGCCCACCGCCATGCTGCTCGCCCGCGCGGGGTACCGGGTACTCCTGCTCGACAAGGCGCCCTCCGGCACGGACACCCTCTCCACCCACCTCATCCACCAGCCCGGGGTGGCGACGCTCGCCCGCTGGGGGCTGCTGGACGCGGTGCGCGCCTCGGGGTGCCCGCCCCTGGACCACGCGGTCTACGAGGTCGACGACATCCGCCTCGAAGGGTGCGCCCGGGGCGTGGAGGGACAGCGGGCGGGCTTCGCGCCGCGGCGCCACGTCCTGGACGCCCTTCTGGTGGAGGCGGCGGACGCGGCGGGTGTCGAGGTGCGCCACCACTGCCGGGTGACCGGACTGCTGCGCGACGGCGGCGGCCGGGTCGTGGGGGTGGAGGGGAGATCCGGGAGGCGTTCCTTCACCGAACGCGCACATCTGGTGGTCGGCGCGGACGGCATGCGCTCCACGGTCGCCCGCCTCGTGCAGTCGCCGTACACGGTGGAGGGCCCCCGGCTGACGTGCGCCTACTACACGTACTGGGCGGACGTCCCGACCGGCCTGGAGCTGTACGAGCGGCCGGGCGGCTGGGTGGCGGCCGTGGCCACCAACGACGCGGCGACGCTGGTCCTCGCCTACTTCCCGCAGTCCCGCTTCGAGGAGGTCCGCACCGACGCCCGACGGGCCTACCTGGAACAGATCCGCGCCACCGCGCCCGGCCTGTACGAGCGGCTGTCCGGCAAGGAGCCCCTGGAGCGGCTGCACGGCACGGGTGACCAGCGGAACTTCTTCCGGCAGGCGACCGGGCCCGGCTGGGTCCTGGTGGGCGACGCGGGGCACCACAAGGACTCCATCACCGCGCGCGGGATCAGCGACGCGTTCCTCCAGGCCGAAGCCCTGACACGCCGACTGGACGGCCGGCTCGGCGGCGATCCGGCCGGACTCGACGCCGCCCTGCGGGATTTCGCCGAAGAACGGGACGAAGTGCTCACTCCGGGCTACGAGTCCACCCTCGGCGTGGCCCAACTCACACCGCACGAACAGCGCTTGTCCCTGCTGCGCGCCGTACAGAGAGATCCGGAACTCACCGCGATCTACTTCGACATGGTGGCCGGAATCGAGACGGCGGAAGCCCTGTACACCCCGAAACTTCTCGCTCTGCTCTAATGTGTCCCCCCGCGTCCACCCGGACGGCGACAGCAGCGAAACCGGCGAACGGGCCTGTCAACTGGCGTATGAAAGCCGTTAGTTGCCTTAAGCGGAAGCTGACGCTGCTGCATGATCCTGATACGGTTCAGCCTGATCGCCGACTCCGATGACGGTGAGGTCAAGCCGCCGCGCCGGACCCGTCCGGCACTCGCACCGTCCCAACCGAACCAGTGCTTCGCTGCCGTACGAGGAATCAGATGCCAGGCACCCGCGACCGGCGGACGCGTCATCGGTCCGTCCCGCGCAGATCTCTCCGATTCTCGTTCGTCCTGCCCTTCGTCGTGCCCGCCGTCTGTCTCACCGGACTGTGGGGGTACACGGCGGCCGGTCTCGTCGACGAGCACATCCAGTTGCAGGCCGACGCGGACCACGACACGTCCGTCGCCCGGCCGGCCCAGACCGTGCTCACCGCGCTGCAGAACGAGCGCCGTCTGACCGCCGTCTGGCAGGCGGGCCGCACCGACGCCGCCCGCAGTGACCTCGAGGCCGCCCGCAAGAAGACCGACGCGGCCGTCACCGCCTACCGCGGGGCCTCGGGCCCGGACACCTCGGCGCTGCGGCGCCCGGCGAAGTCGCTCGACGACGCGCTGGCCGCGCTGTCCGGCCGCCGCGAGGCGATCGACGCCCGCAGCCTGTCCACCGCCGACGCCTTCCAGTACTTCACGGACACCATCGCCCAGGGCGTGTCGCTGGTGACCGCCGCCGTCCGCAGCGACAACGGGTCCCTCGCGCAGGGCGGCACCGCCACGGTCTCCCTGATGCAGATCACGGAGATGCTCTCGCGTCAGGACGCCCTGCTGTCCGGTGTGCTGCCCACCGGGCACATCCCGGCGACGACCCGCGCCCAGTTCGCGGAGTACCTGGCGCTCCAGCGGGAGTTCCGTGCGGGACTGACCGCCCGTGACCTGCCCGCCGGAGCGGCCGCCGGCTACACGCAGATCACCGGTGGCGCCCAGTGGGCGACGCTGGGGACGCTCGGTGACTCCGTGGCGGCCGCCCAGGGCACCACCCTGCCCTCGAGGACCTCGGCCTGGCCCGACACCGCGAGCGGTGTCCTCGGGGATCTTCAGTCGCTGGGTGCGGACTCGGTGCGGGGGCTCGCGGACGACGCCTCGCACCGGGCCGACGAGCTGCTGCTCGGCATGCTCCTGGGCACCGCCGCCACCCTGGCCGCACTGGCCGGGGGCGCGGTGCTCGCGCTGCGCGCCCGTCGCGCGACGCTCGGCAGGGTGTCCGAACTCGAGGCGCGGGCCGAGGAACTGTCCCGCGCGCTGCCCCAGTTGCTGGCCCGCATCGAGCGCGGCGAGCACGTGGACCCGGCCGTCCTCGGCGCGCAGGACCGCCAGGCCGGCGACGAGCTGGAGAGGCTGGCCGGGGCCATCGACCGGCTGGGCAGGGTCGCCGCGGACACCGCGATGCGACAGTCGCGGGGCCGGGAGGGCACCGAGAAGGTCTTCGCACAGCTCATCCGCCGCACCCAGATCCTGATCCACCGGCTGATCTCCCTCCTGGACGACCTGGAGCGCAAGCACGAGGACTCCGACCTGCTGAAGGACATCTTCAAGGTCGACCACCTCGCGACCCGTGTGCGGCGGCACGCGGAGAACCTGGTGATCCTCAGCGGTTCCCCGCCGAGCCGCCGGATGACCGCGCCGGTCTCCATCACCGACGTGATGCGCAGCGCGGTCGCGGAGACCGAGCAGTACACGCGCGTGAAGGTGAAGAACCTGCCCGCGGAGCGGCGCCTCGCCCTGGCGGGCCGGGCCGTCGCGGACGTCACGCACCTGCTCGCCGAGCTGATCGAGAACGGCACGAGCTTCTCCCCGCCGGACACCCAGGTGTTCGTGAGCGCCACGAAGGTGGCCAAGGGGCTGGCCATCCATGTCGAGGACCACGGACTCGGCATGCCGGCGGACAAGATGGCGTACGCCAACGAACTGCTCGCCCACCCGCCCAAGCTGGACATGACGTCCCTGGGCGAGGACCCGCGTCTCGGCCACTTCGTGGTCGCCCGGCTCGCCGAGCGGCACAAGATCAAGGTGGAGCTGCGCGACTCCGTCTACGGGGGCACGCTCGTCGTCGTCCTGCTGCCTTCGGAACTGTTGGAGGAGCTCCAGTCGCCGGTTCTCGACCAGCTCAGGTCGGCGGCCGCGGCGGCGGGCGGCGCCCTGGCGAGCGAACCCCGGGCGGAGGACAGGGCGCTCGCGGGCGCAGCCGTGGGAGCGGTCGGGAGCGTGATGGCGCCGGTGGGCGCCGGGGCGGACGTGCTCACGCACGCCCGCATCGCGGACCACAGCGGCTTTCCCGAGTACGGAGGTGCAGGTCTGTTGCCGCCCGTGTCGGAACACCCCGTACCGCCTGCCGGGCCGGACCCGTGGGCGTCGTCCCCGCAGGCACCGGCCCCCCGGGCGACGACGTCCGAGACGGCGTCCGACACCCGGTCCGGGTACGCCGGGCCGCCCGCCGACCACACCGGGCCGTCGGCCCCGTACTCGGGACCGCAGCAGGCCCGGCACTCCGGGCCGTCGGCCGGGTACGGCCGGCAGCAGCCCGGGACGCCGCCGGGACAGCACCGGTCGCAGGCCGGCCCCCCGTCGGGACAGGACCGGCCGCACGGCGGGCCCCCGCCCGGACGTGAACCCGGCGCGAGGCGCGTCGCGCCCGCCGGGCCGGCGCCAGCATCCGATGCGGCGCGACCGCTGACGACGCCCCCGGTGCTGCCGCAGCGGACCCGGGGGGCCAGCCTCGCGCAGCAACTGCGCAGGGAGGCAGCACAGACCCAGGGCCGGCCCGAGGGCGAGGGGGACAACGACGTCATCTCCCCGGAGGCGTCGGCGCGCGCGATGATCGCCATTCAGCAGGGGCTGAAGCGGGCCCGGATGTCCGACCCGGACGGGCCGGCCGGCGCGGACGGCCGGCCGCAGGATCCGAGGGACCCCGGTGCCAATCGACTGTGAGGGAACGTTAACCAATGACTGAGCAGGTACATCCCGGTCCGCAGCTGGACTGGCTCCTCGACGGCCTGGTGGACCGGATCCCCGAGATCCGCTGTGCCATCGTGCTGTCCGGGGACGGCCTCCTCATCGGCAAGTCGAAGGACCTGCGCCGCGACGACGCCGAGCACCTGTCGGCGGTGGGTTCGGGCATGCACAGCCTGGCCCGGGGTGCCGCGCGCCACTTCCACGGCGGGGAGGTCCAGCAGACGGTCATCCAGATGGAGAGGGCGTTCCTGTTCGTCACCGCCGCGGGCAGGGGCGCCCGGCTGGCCGCGATCGCCTCGGAGGAAGTGGATGTGGGCATGATGGCGTTCGAGATGGGCACACTCGTCAAGCAGGTCGGCCAGTACATGAGCGCCGCGCCACGCGTCCAGACACCTTCCGGCGGTCTTATTCAGGATGCGTGAACCGCGGTGGCTCGACGGTGCGGAGGCCGGGCGTCATTTACGGCCGTACGCCATCACGGGCGGGCGCACCCGCCACAGTCAGCACACGTTCACACTCATCACGCTGGTCGTCTCGCGGTCCGAGGCTGAGTTCGAGTACGAGTACCTGGAGCCGGAGTCGGTCCAGATCCTCGAGCTGTGCCGGGACCGCGCGGTGGCGGTCGCCGAGATCGCCGCGCACCTGGACCTGCCCGTGAGCGTGGTGAAGATCCTCTGCGGGGATCTGCTCAACGCCTCGCTCATCATCGTCCAGTCGCCGCCCGGGCAGGACGACCAGCCGAGTGTGGAAATCATCGAAAGGGTGATGGATGGTATCCGTCAGCTCTGATCCGGTCATGCCCACCGCGCTGAAGATCCTCATCGCGGGCGGCTTCGGCGTGGGCAAGACCACCATGGTGGGCTCGGTGAGCGAGGTGCCCCCGCTGGAGACCGAGGAGCGCATGACCGAGGCGAGCCTCGGGGTCGACGACCTGACCGGGGTCGAGGGCAAGTCGTCGACGACGGTCGCCATGGACTTCGGCCGGATCACGATCGCCCCGGAGCTGGTGCTGTACCTGTTCGGCACGCCCGGGCAGGACCGGTTCTGGTTCATGTGGGACGACCTGGCGACGGGCGCGCTGGCGGCGGTGGTCCTCGCCGACACGCGCCGCCTGGACGCCTCCTTCGCCTCGATCGACTTCTTCGAGGCGCGGGAGATCCCGTTCGCGGTCGGGGTCAACTGCTTCGACGGGCGGCGGGACTGCACGGCGGAGCAGGTGCGAGCGGCGCTGGACCTGGACGCGACGACACCGGTGCTCCTGTGCGACGTCCGGGACCGCAGCTCCAGCAAGGCGGTTCTGCTGGCGGTCCTGGAGGCGGCCCGGGCCCGGGCGGCGGCCCGTCTGACACCCATGGGCGGCTGACGAGCGGCATCGGATCGCCCAGCCTGCCCGCTCAGCCCGCTCAGCCCGCTCAGCCCGCTCAGCCCGATCAGCCCGATCAGCCCGCCCGCTCGGCCGGCCCGGCTCGGCCCGCTCAGCCCGCGAAGAAGGCGCCCACCCGCGTGCTGAAGTGCCCGGGGTCGTCCAGCCACGGGTAGTGCCCGGCGCCCGGCTGGACCGCTGCCTCGGCGCGCGGGAGGAACTCGGTGAGGCGGCGGGCGAGTTCGGGGCGGGGTCCGCCGTCGAGCTCGCCCGCGTAGACCAGAACGGGTGCGGTCAGCCCGGCGAGCGCGGTCAGGGTGGCGGGCGGGTCGAAGGCCGCCTCGGAGAGGAAGACGTCGGCCGCCGCGTCGTTGGCCTGCCCCGACCGGTCCGCCACGTGCTTCCGCGCGGCAGCGTCCCACCGCCCGTAGAAGAAGGGGATGAAGACCGGGTCGAAGTCGCCGTCTCCCTTCACCCAGGCCTCGAAGGCCGGGAAGGCTTCCTCGAACCAGGGCTCGCCCCGGCGCAGCCGTGCCGCCTCGAGCCGGTCCTCGGCCGTGGCGGGCATCCCGAGCGCCCACGGTGTGACGGTGATCAGGGCCAGCCGCGCGACGCGCTCCGGGAACCTGGCCGCGTACAGGAGGGCGAGGCTGCCGCCCGCCGAGTGCGCGAGGAGGTCCATGCGCTCCAGGCCGAGGTGCTCGCGCAGCGCCTCCACGTCGTCGACGAGCCGGTCACAGCGGTAGGTGTCCGGGTCGGCCGGCTCGGTCGAGTCCCCGGTTCCGCGCAGATCGAGCAGCACGAGCCGCCGTCGGCTGTCGAGCCCGCCGAGGTCCCCCAGGTACGCCGAGGCCCGCATGGGTCCTCCGGGCAGCACGACGACCGGTTCCCCCTGTCCGCGCAGGTGGTAGGCGAGTCGGGTCCCGTCGTACGCGTCAAAGGTCGGCATGCACCTGATCTTCGAGGCGGGGCCGTCCGCACCGCAAGAAAGTTTTCGCCGGCCTCTTGCCTCCGGCCGGACGGGCTGGATTACTGATCCTCGACATCTACCGAATGATCGGTTGGCCGATTGGCCGGTGTGCCGGGATTGTGAGGGAGGCGTCCCATGGCGTATGCGCAGGGCCTGCTGGACGCGGGGGAACGGCTCGACGCCCAGGAGCTGCGGACCCTGCAGCTACAGCGGCTGCGGGCCTCACTACGGCATGCCTACGAGAACGTGCCCTTCTACCGGGAGTCCTTCGACAAGGCGGGGGTGCGGCCGGAGGACTGCCGGACGCTCGCCGATCTCGCCGGGTTCCCGTTCACCGTGAAAGCGGACCTCCGTGCGCACTACCCGTACGGCATGTTCGCCGTCCCCAGGGAGCGGATCCGCCGCATCCACGCCTCCAGCGGCACCACCGGACGGCCCACCGTCGTGGGGTACACCGACAACGACCTGTCCATGTGGGCGGACATGGTGGCCCGCTCCATCCGCGCGGCGGGCGGCCGGCCCGGTGACACGGTGCATGTGGCGTACGGCTACGGCCTGTTCACCGGCGGCCTCGGCGCCCACTACGGCGCCGAACGCCTCGGCTGCACGGTGATCCCCGCATCCGGCGGCATGACGGCCCGTCAGGTGCAGCTGATCCGGGACCTCAGGCCCGGCGTCATCATGATCACTCCCTCGTACATGCTCACCCTCCTGGACGAGTTCGAACGCCAGGGGGTCGATCCGCGCTCCACCTCCCTGCGCGTCGGCATCTTCGGAGCCGAGCCGTGGACCGAGGAGATGCGGCGCGAGATCGAGGAGCGGTTCGGGATCGAGGCGGTCGACATCTACGGCCTGTCGGAGGTCGTCGGCCCGGGCGTGGCCCAGGAGTGCGTCGAGACCAAGGACGGGCTCCATGTGTGGGAGGACCACTTCTACCCCGAGGTCGTGGATCCGGTCACGGGCGAGGTGCTGCCGGACGGTGCGGAGGGCGAGCTGGTGTTCACCTCGCTCACCAAGGAGGCCATGCCCGTGATCCGCTACCGGACGCGGGATCTGACCCGGCTGCTGCCCGGCACGGCCCGTGTCTTCCGGCGCATCGAGAAGATCACCGGGCGCAGCGACGACATGGTCATCCTGCGCGGGGTCAACCTCTTCCCCACACAGATCGAGGAGATCGTGCTGCGCACCCCGGGCGTCGCGCCGCACTTCCAGGTCCGTCTCACCCGCGAGGGCCGGCTCGACGCGCTGACGGTACGGGCCGAGGCCCGTCCCGGCGCCACTCCGGAGCAGCGTGAGGCGGCGGCGCTCGCCATCGCGGCGGCCGTGAAGGACGGGATCGGTGTCTCGGTGGGCGTCGAGATCGTCGAACCGGAGTCCCTGGAGCGGTCGGTGGGCAAGATCAGGCGGATCGTGGACCTGCGGCCGCGTTAGGGCATGTTGCACCCTAGATGACCGATTCCAAGGGGTCGGCTGCGCGCATGAGATGAGGGAGCCCAAAGTGCGGTTGTGACGCCAGACTTGGACTCTCGAACAGCACCACGGCCGCACGCCTGCCGGCGTCGGCGCCCGCATCATGCAGCGCATCCTCACGCTGACCACCGCCATCCGGCACAACGACCAGAGCCGACAGCCCGTCCTGCGCTCACCGACCGCCTCCGACCACTAAGCCTTGGAAGTGATCATCTAATTGGGCGGTGCCAGGGTGCGCACGACGTCGAACTCGTTGCCCTCGGGATCGGCCATGACCACCCAACTCCGGCCGGGGCCCTGGCCCACGTCCGCCTTTGTGGCGCCAAGGCCAACCAGCCTGGCCACCTCGTCGTCGGTACTGCCGTCGATCGGGCTGACGTCCAGGTGGAGCCGGTTCTTCACGGTCTTGCCCTCGGGCACCTGGATGAAGAGCAGGGTGGGCGGCATCTGGCGGGCCCGGATCTCCTCGACGGTGGGCTCCCAGGAACCGATCTCGACCTTGTCCTCGCTCCGGTCGATCACCTTGAAGCCCAGGACCGCGCACCAGAAGGCCGCGAGCCGCTCCGGATCGTGGCAGTCGACAACCAACTCGGTGAACCTACTGGTCATTACTCCCCCAGACAGTGCGGACGGGGGCTCAGCCTATGGGGCCGCGCCACCCCTGCGGTCCGGAACCGCTACGCCCACCAACCCTTGGAATCGATCATCTAGCGCTCGTCATGAGGCGAACCGGTCCCGCAGCTCCCGCTTGAGGATCTTCCCGCTCGCGTTGCGCGGCAGTTCGTCGACGAACAGCACCCGCTTCGGCGCCTTGAAGTGCGGTAGCTTCGCGCGCACGTGGTCGATCAGTTCGGTCTCGGTCACCTCGCCGCGGGCTACGACGACCGCGGTGACCGCCTCGATCCACCGCTCGTCGGGCAGCCCGATCACCGCGGCCTCGGCGACCTGTTCGTGGGTGTAGAGGGCGTCCTCGACCTGCCGGGAAGCGATCAGTACGCCACCGGAGTTGATGACGTCCTTGACCCGGTCGACGATGGTGAAGTACCCGTCGGCGTCCCGCACCGCGAGGTCCCCGGAGTGGAACCAGCCGTCGCGGAACGCCTCGGCCGTCTCCTCCGGCCTGTCCCAGTAGCCCTCGCACAACTGCGGTGACCGGTAGACGATTTCGCCCGGCCGGCCGTCGGGAACGTCGTTGCCGGACTCGTCGACGAGCCTCGCCTCCACGAACAGCACCGGGCGCCCGCACGAGTCCATGCGTCCCTTGTGCTCGTGGGGCCCGAGGACCATGGCGAGCGGGCCGATCTCGCTCTGCCCGAAGCAGTTGTGGAACGCGAGCTTCGGCAGCCGCTCCTTGAGGCGCTCCAGGACGGGTACGGGCATGATCGAGGCGCCGTAGTACGCCTTGCGCAGGCCGCTCAGGTCACGGGTGGCGAAGTCGGGGCGGTTGGCGAGGCCGATCCAGACGGTGGGCGGCGCGAAGAGGCTGTCGGCGCGGCCCGCCTCGATCAGATCGAAGAGCCGGTCGCCGTCGGGCGCGTCCAGGATGACGTTCTCCGCGCCGACGGCGAGGTAGGGCAGCAGGAAGACGTGCATCTGCGCCGAGTGGTAGAGCGGCAGCGCGTGCACCGGCCGGTCGCCCGCGCTGAGGTCGAGGGCGGTGATCGCGCTCAGGTACTCGTGCACCAGGGCGCGGTGCGTCATCATCGCGCCCTTGGGCAGCGCGGTCGTGCCGGAGGTGTACAGCAGTTGCACCAGGTCCTCGGCGCGTGGTTCCTCGCCGTCGTACGGCTCGGCCGCGGCCAGCCTCGCGAGGAGCGAGTCGTCCGCGTCGCGCAGCGGCAGCGTCCGTACGCCGTCCGGGAGGTTCCCCGCGAGGTCCGGGTCCGCGAGGACGAGGGAACTGCCGGACTGCTCGACGATGTACGCCAGGTCGTCGCCGGTCAGGTTCTGGTTCACCGGCACGTGCACCAGTCCGGCGCGGGCGCAGGCCAGGAAGGCGATCAGGTAGGCGTCGGAGTTGTGGCCCAGGGCGCCGACCCGGTCGCCGGGGGCGAGCCCGGCCTCCCGCAGGACGCGGGCGGCGCGCGAGACGGCGTCGTCCAGTTCCGCGTAGGTCCAGGACCGGTCGCCGTAGTGGATCGCCGCCCGCGCCGGGGTGCGCCGGGCGCTGCGCCGCAGCGTGCCGTCGACCGTGACGCTTCGTCCCGCCGTCATGTCCCGCTCCTTCGTGTCCGGCCCTGGCGCGATCCTCGCCGGGCACGCGGGGCAGGTCAAGCGGCCGTCACGCGGGGCGGGTACGGCCTTCCCAGTACGGTTCGCGCAGCCGTCGTTTGTACAGCTTGCCGTTGGGGTCGCGGGGCATCGTCGCGATGAAGTCGACGCTCCTGGGCCGCTTGTAGCCGGCGAGTTGCCGTGTGCAGTGGTCGAGGATGTCCGCGGCCAGCGCCGGGCCCGGCTCGTGACCGGGGGCCGGCTCCACGACCGCCTTGACCTCCTCGCCCCAGTCGTCGTGCGGGATGCCGAAGGCGGCTGCGTCGGCGACGGCGGGGTGGGTGAGCAGCGCGGCCTCGATCTCGGCGGGGTAGATGTTGACCCCGCCGGAGATGATCAGGTCGATCTTGCGGTCGCGCAGGAAGAGATAGCCGTCCTCGTCGAGGTGGCCCAGGTCGCCGACGGTGAAGAAGTCGCCGATGCGGTTCTTGCGCGTCTTGGCCTCGTCCTTGTGGTAGGAGAAGCCGCCGGTGGTCATCTTCATGTAGACGGTGCCGAGTTCACCGGGGGGCAGGCGGTTGCCGTCGTCGTCGAAGATCGCGAGTTCGCTGATGGGCCACGCCTTGCCGACGGTGCCGGGCTTCTTCAGCCAGTCCTCGGCGGTCGCGAAGGCGCCGCCGCCCTCGCTCGCCGCGTAGTACTCCTCCACGCACATGCCCCACCACTCGATCATCGCCCGCTTCACATGGTCCGGGCAGGGGGCGGCGCCGTGGATGGCGTGCCGCATGGACGTCACGTCGTAGCGGGCCTTCACCTCGTCGGGCAGGGCGAGAAGGCGGTGGAACTGGGTCGGCACCATGTGGGTGTGCGTGCACCGGTGGGCGTCGATGAGGCGGAGCATCTCCTCGGGCGTCCACTTGTCCATCACGACCAGCCGGTGCCCGATGTGCAGCGACGCGCCCGCGAACTGGAGCACGGCCGTGTGGTAAAGCGGTGAGCAGACGAGGTGGACGTTGTCGTCGTAGGGCCTGATGCCGAAGATGCCGAGGAAGCCGCCGAGGTAGGCCTCCTCGGGCGGTTTTCCGGGCAACGGGCGGCGGATGCCGCGGGGGCGGCCCGTGGTGCCCGAGGTGTAGTTCATGACCCAGCCGAGGGTGCGGTCGTCGGGCGCCGACGCGGGTCGCCCGTCGAGGAGTTCGGCGTACGGCCGGAAGCCCTCGGCCTCGCCGACGGAGTACCGGTGGGTGGCCGGCAGCCCGGCCTCGTCGGCGGCGGCGCGTGCCGCGTCCGCGAACCGCTCGTGCGTGACGATCACCTTGGCCCCGGAGTCGGCGACGATCCAGGCGATCTCGGGTCCGACGAGGTGGTGGTTGACGGGGACGAGGTAGAAGCCGGCCTGGGTGGCGGCCAGGTAGGCGGTGAGGAAGGGGGCCCCGTTGGGCAGGACGACGGCGAAGGAGTCGCCGGTCCGCAGCCCCGCGGCGCGCAGCCCGTGCACCAACTGGTTGGCGGCGGTGAGCAGCCGTCCGGCGGTCCACTCCTCCCCGTCCGGCGCGATGAGGACGGTGCGTTCCGGGTCCGCCGCTGCCTGGGCCCAGAATCCGTTGGCGGCCTGACTCAACTCCGGCTCCTTCCGGCGATCCGGTTGATGCGGTCGACGGCCTTCTCGAAACCGCGGGTGAGGTCGTCGACGACGGCCTGGACGCTGCGTTCACTGGTCATCCGGCCGACGATCTGGCCGACGGGCGTGCCGAGCAGCGGCTCCACCTCGTACTTCTGGATGCGGGTGATCGCCTCGGCGACCAGCAGGCCCTGCAGCGGCATGGGCAGGGCGCCCGGGCCGTCCGGGCCGTCCCAGGAGTCGGTCCACGCGGTACGCAGTTGCCGGGCCGGTTTGCCGGTCAGCGCCCGGGAGCGGACGGTGTCGCCCGACCCGGCGGCCAGCAGTTTGCGGACGAGGACGGGCGAGGGCAGTTCGGCCTCCGTGGTGGTCAGCCAGATCGAGCCGAGCCAGACACCCTGCGCGCCGAGCGCGAGGGCGGCGGCGACCTGCTGCCCGCTGCCGATGCCGCCGGCGGCGAGCACGGGCAACGGGTCCACGGCGTCGACCACTTCGGGGGTGAGCACCATGGAGGCGATCTCGCCGGTGTGGCCGCCGGCCTCGTAGCCCTGCGCGACCACGATGTCGATGCCCGCCTCGCGGTGCTTGCGGGCGTGCCGGGCGCTGCCGGCGAGCGCGGCGACCAGGACGCCCTGGGCGTGGGCACGTTCGACGACGTCGGCGGGCGGGGAGCCGAGCGCGTTGGCGAGCAGCCTGATGGGGTACTCGAACGCGACGTCGAGCTGACCGCGGGCGACCTGCTCCATCCAGCCGGTGATCCGCCATCCGGACGCGTCGCCGTCGGCGAGTTCCGGCACCCCGTACTTCGCCAGGGTGTCCCTGACGAACTGCCGGTGTCCTTCCGGGATCATCGCCTCGACATCGGCCTCCGTCACGCCCTCCACCTTCTTGGCGGGCATGACGACGTCCAGTCCGTAGGGGCGGCCGTCGACGTGTGCGTCCATCCAGTCGAGGTCGCGCTTGAGGTCGTCGGGGGCGGTGTAGCGGACCGCGCCGAGCACGCCGAGACCGCCGGCCCGGCTGATGGCCGCGGCGACGGCGGGAAACGGCGTGAACCCGAAGAGGGCGTACTCGGCCCCGAGTCGCTTGCTCAGCTCCGTCTGCATGGGCGCAGGATGCCGCAGCGGCCGAGAGGACGGAAGAGGCTTTCTGATGGTGCGTCAGATTTTTAGGCCGCTCCGGATTTCGGCAGCGGCTCCCCGAGGTCCTCGAGCACCGCCATCGCCGCGTTGTGCCCGGGCACCCCGCTGACCCCGCCGCCGCGCACCGCGCCCGCGCCGCACAGCAGGACGTTCGCGTGCCGGGTCTCCACGCCCCAGCGGCCCGTGCCCTCCTGGGCGTACGGCCAGGCCAGCTCACGGTGGAAGATGTTGCCGCCGGGCAGCCGCAGGTCGCGCTCCAGGTCGAGGGGGGACCTGGCCTCGATGCAGGGGCGGCCGTCCGCGTCGACGGCCAGGCAGCTCTCGACCGGCTCGGCGAGGTGGGCGTCCAGCTGCGCCAGCGTCGACTTCAGCAGCTCCTCCCGTACGGCGTCGTTGTCCTCCTCGAAGAGGCGCGCGGGGGTGTGGAGGCCGAAGAGGGTGAGGGTCTGGTAGCCGCGTGCCACGAGGTCGGGGCCGAGGATGGTGGGGTCGGTGAGCGAGTGGCAGTAGATCTCGGACGGCGGGGCGGCGGGCGGTGAACCGGCCGCGGCCTGGGCGTGGGCGGCGGCCAGTTGCCGGTATCCCTCGGCGATGTGGAAGGTGCCGGAGAACGCCTCGCGGGGGTCGACGCCCGTGTCGCGCAGCGCGGGCAGGCGGGTGAGCAGCATGTTCACCTTGAGCTGCGCGCCCTCGGCCGGGGCCGGCGGGGCGTCGCCGGTGAGCCGGGCCAGCTCCTGCGGGGAGGCGCTCACCAGGACGTGCCGGGCGGAGACGGTGCCCTCCCCGTCCGCGCCGCGGAAGGTGACCTCGGCGGCGCGCCCGTCGGTGTCGATCCGTACCGCCTCCCGCCCGGTGGCGATGACCGCACCGGCGGCACGCGCGGCCGTCGCGAGCGCGTCGGTGAAGGCGCCCATGCCGCCGACGGGGACGTCCCAGGCGCCGGTTCCGCCGCCGATGACGTGGTAGAGGAAGCAGCGGTTCTGCTTCAGGGAGGTGTCGTGGGCGTCGGCGAAGGTGCCGATGAGCGCGTCGGTGAGGACGACACCGCGGACCAGGTCGTCGGTGAAGCGGTCCTCGATCGCGACGCCGATCGGCTCCTCGAACAGCGCCCGCCACGCCTCCTCGTCGTCGATGCGGCGGCGCAGGTCGTCACGGGTGGGCAGCGGCTCGGTGAGCGTCGGGAACACCCGCTGGGCCACGCGCCCGGTCATCCCGTAGAAGCGCTGCCAGGCCTCGAACTCGCGGTCGGAGCCGGTGAGCCGGGCGAACGCCTCCCGGGTGCGCCGCTCGCCACCGCCGACGAGCAGCCCGGTGGGGCGCCCGTCCCGCTCGACGGGCGTGTACGAGGAGACGGTGCGCGCCCGCACGCGGAAGTCCAGCCCCAGGTCCCGCACGATCTTCCGGGGCAGCAGACTGACCAGGTAGGAGTAGCGCGACAGCCGCGCGTCGACCCCGGCGAACGGCCGCGTGGACACGGCGGCGCCGCCGGTGTGGTCCAGCCGTTCGAGCACCAGCACGGATCGCCCGGCCCGGGCCAGATACGCGGCGGCGACGAGTCCGTTGTGGCCGCCGCCGACGATCACGGCGTCGTACCCCTCGTGTCTCCGGATTCCCTCATGTCCTTGGCGTGCAGGCATGCCTCTTCGTAGCACGCGGTGATCCGGATCGGCCAGAGACGGGCCGCGCCGCGCCGACTCAGCCGACGTACCTGCCGACCTTGAAGGGTGCGGGCCGTGCGCCGGGTCCGAGCCGGGCCATGGCGCGCAGAACATGCTTCGGGGGCAGTTGCCAGCGCAGGCGGGCCGGGATGCGGCGCAGCAGGGTGCCGGTCAGGCGCAGCCGCCGGGTGACCGTCGCGGGGCTCGGGGCCGGACGGCCGTAGAGTTCGTGGGCGTACGCGGGCAGGGCGGCGTACGCCAGGTTCGCCACGCGCCGCCACAGCACGTCCCGTACCGGGACCAGCAGCGGGTGGACGGGCGGCCGCCGCAGGAAGTCGTCCACCTCGCGGGCCTCGGGCCCGGCGGCGAGCTCGGACTGGACCTTCTCGAAGTACGCGGCCAACTCGGCCTGGTCCACGGGGACTTGCTCGGGGTCGAGTCCGACGAGGGCGGCGGCGGCCCGGTTCTCCCGGACGTACCGGTCGGCCTGTGCGTCGGTGAGGCGGAACCCCGAGCGGCGCAGCACTTGCAGGTAGGAGTCGATCTCGGCGCAGTGCACCCACAGCAGCAGTTCCGGCTCGTCCAGCGGGTACCGCTCGCCGCTGTCCGGGTCCGTGGCGCCGAGCATGCCGTGGATCCTCCGCACCCGCGCCGCCAGTCGCTCGGCGGCGTCCGTGGTGCCGTACGTCGTCGTCCCGACGAAGTTGGCGGTGCGCATCAGCCGGCCCCAGGCGTCACGGCGGAAGTCGGAGTTCTGCAGGACGCCGCGCACGGTGGGCGGGTGCAGGGCCTGGAGGTAGAGCGCGCGGATGCCGGCCACCCACATCATGGGGTCGGCGTGCATCTGCCAGGTCACCGAGGAGGGCCCGTAGAAGCCCGGATCCGCGTCCACCCGGCCAGTGTGACCTTGCCCGCCGGGCTCCATCAACCCTCACCAGGAGCCCGCCGGCCGTCCGCGCCGCCCTCGGGCCTCAGCTCACCGCTCTCCTCACGAGTTCGCCGATCCTCGCCTCGTCGGCGGCGCTCAGCTCCTTGAGGGCGTAGGAAGCCGGCCACATGGCGCCCTCGTCCAGGTTCGCCCTGTCGCTGAAGCCGAACGTCGCGTAGCGGGACTTGAACTTCTCCGCGCTCTGGAAGAAGCAGACGACCTTGCCGTCCAGGGCGTACGCGGGCATCCCGTACCAGAGCTTCGGGGCGAGCTCCGGCGCGCTCGCCTTGATGACGGCGTGCAGCCGTTCGGCCATGGCCCGGTCCGATTCCTGCATCTCGGCGATCTTCGCGAGCACGGCCGCCTCGTCCTCCGCCGCCTTGGCGGCGCGCGATCCGCTGCGCGCGGACGCCTTCAGCTCTCGGGCGCGCTCCTTCATCGCGGCCCGCTCCTCGTCCGTGAATCGGTCGGACGTGCCGTCGTTCGCGGCGGTGCTCTCGGCGGGCTTCTGTGCGTGCTTCACGGCGGGTTTCCTCCAGGTGTACGGATTGACGGCTACATCTTGGCCGGGTGGGTGCGGCAGCGACGGCTTCTTCGAGGTTCGGACGGTCATCCCCACGCGCCGGCGATCTGCCGGGTCGTGGCGTTGAGCCGGTTGAACAGGTTGGTCACGCCGATCATCAGGACGATCGCGGCGAGCTGCTTCTCGTCGAAGTAGGTGGCGGCCGTGTCCCAGACGTCGTCGCTCACCGCGTCGGGACGGTCGGCCAGCCGCGTCGCGGCCTCGGCCAGCGCGAGCGCCGCCCGCTCCTCCTCGGTGAAGTAGGGGGCCTCCCGCCAGGCGGCGACCGTGGCCAGCCGCTCGTCGCTCACTCCGGCCTTGCGGGCCGTCTTGGCGCCGCCGTCGACACAGGCGCTGCAGCCGTTGATCTGGCTGACCCGCAGATGCACCAGCTCCAGCGTCTGCCCGTCCACGCCACCGGAGTGCACGGCCTTGAGGATCTCCTGGATGGGCTGCATCGCACCGGACAGGACGACGGCGGGGTTCTGCATGCGGGACTGCATGTCTGCTCCTCGTTTCGGCTCGGTGCCCCGCTGTCGTCGGGGCGTGACCCCATGACAGCCCTCAGCCGCGCGCCACGACCAGGGAGATGGGACGCCGTGGGACACGTGAAACACCCTTGACCTGCGACGACTTGCCCAAGGAGACTGCTTCCGCCACGGGACGTGAAGACGGGGGAACGGTGGACGTACACGAACGGGCGGCGAAGAACGACCCGCAGGAGGAGCTTGCGGCCCGGCTGCGGCTGCTCCAGGAGCTGTCCGGGCTCGGCGTGCGGGCCCTGGCGCGGGACACCGGCCTCAGCTCCTCGTCGCTGTCGCGCTACCTCAACGGGCAGACCGTGCCGCCCTGGCCCGCGGTGGTCGCCCTCTGCCGCCTCGTCAAGCGCGACCCCCGGCCCCTGCGCCCCCTGTGGGAACGGACCTCGAACCCGTTGCCGGCGCCCCCGAAGAGCAGCCGCCAGGGCCGGCCGCTGCCCCGCAACGATCTGCCGCGCGACGTGCCCGACTTCACCGGACGGGAGGCCCAGCTCGCCGCCGTCCTCGCCGCGGTGGACAGCCATCGGGTGGTCTCCGTCGACGGCATGGCGGGCGTCGGCAAGACCTGTCTGGCGGTGCACGCCGCGCACCGGCTCGCCGCCGACTTCCCGGACGCCCAGCTCTACGTGGACCTGCACGGGTTCACCGAGGGCCGGCCCCCGCTCGACCCCGACTCCGCGCTGCGGATGCTGCTCGGCGCGCTGGACGTCCCGTCCGAGAAGGTCCCGCAGGAGGGCCTCGAGCAACTGGCCGCCTGCTGGCGGTCGGAACTGGCCCGCCGACGGGTCGTCGTGGTCCTCGACAACGCCGCGGACGCCGACCAGGTCCGCCCGCTGCTGCCCGGCGCCGGCCCCTCCGTCGCGCTCATCACGAGCCGCAACCGGCTCCTCGGCCTGGACGAGGTGCCCCCCGTCTCGCTGGACGTGCTGAGCCCGCAGGAGAGCGCGGAGCTGCTGGCCCGTGCCAGCGGCGACCCCGTCGGCCCCGAGGGCAGGCTGGCCCGCGATCCGCAGTCCGCCGCCGAGGTGCTGCGGCTGTGCGGCCATCTGCCGCTGGCCCTGAGGCTGGCCGCGGCACGGCTGCGGCACCGGCCGGGCTGGACCGTGGGCATCCTCCTCGAGCGGATGGCGCAGGGGGTTGGCGAGTTCGACGCCGCGTTCAGCGCGGCGTTCGCGATGTCGGTGCGGCAGCTGAACCGTTCCCAGGCCCGCCTGTTCCGGCTGCTGGGCCTGCTGCCCGGGGAGTCCTTCGACGAGTACGTGGTGGCGGCCCTGGCGGACGTGCCGCTGCGCAGCGCCCAGGCGATGCTGGAGGACCTGCTCGACGCACACCTCGTCCAGCAGCCGACGGCGGGCCACTACCGGTTGCACGACCTGGTGCACCAGCACGCGCGCCGGGCCGCGGCGGAGCAGAACTCGGCGGCCGAGCGGGAGCGGGCCCTTGGCCGGGTGCTGGACTACTACGTGCACGCGGCGGCCGCGGCGGACGCCGCCATGCCCTTCCTGGCGCCCGGACGGGCGCCCTGCGCGGGCCGGCCCCCGGCAGAACTCCCGCGGTTCGCGGACAAGAACGCGGCCTTCGCCTGGCTCGTCACGGAGTACGCCAACCTGATCGCCGCCTTCGAGACGGCGGCCGCCGTCGGGGCCGACATGCACGTCTGCGAGCTGCCGCGCTTCCTGCGGGCCTACTTCGCTCGGCGCTGCGGAACGACGCATCTCAACGTCCTCTTCGAGCGGTCGCTCGCCGCCGCCGAGCGCCTGGGCGATCCGCTGCGACTCGCCGAGGCGCACAGCGACCTGGGCTTCGCGCGTTACAACGCGGGCCGGATGACGGAGGCGGAAGCCGCGTACGAGGCGGCCGGAGCCCTGGTGTCCCGGGCGGGGGACGGGCGCACGGAGGCCGAGCTCGCCCTGCGCCGCGGCTATCTCAGCTGGGAGGCCGGGCACGTCGAGCAGCCGCTCGAACTCTTCCGGCTGGCGGGGAAGTTGTACGAGCAGGCCGGTTGCCCGACCGGCGCGGCCGACGCGGCAGCGTCGGAGGCCTGGGCGATGTTGCAGCTGGGGCACCGTGAGGAAGCGGCGCAGCGGGCCCGGGAGGTGCTGGGCATCCCCCATACCGACCCCGCGTGGCCGCCCGCTCTGACGGCCCGGATCACGCTCGGCGTGGCCATCGCCCGTGAGGAACCCGGCGAGGCGGCGGAGCACCTGCACCATGCGCTGGCGGTGGCCCGCGACGACGGGCACCTGCACAACCAGGCGTGGTGTCTCAACTGTCTGGGCGTCGCGCTGCGGCAGATGGGCCGGTACGAGGGGGCGCTGGCCGGCCACCGGGAGGCGTTCGCGCTGCTCGACGAGCTGTTCGAGGAACACTGGAAGATCCATTTCCTCAACGGCTATGCCGAGACCTGCCGGCTCGCGGGCCTGCCCGAGGAGGCCCTGCGGCTGCACCGCCAGGCGCTGGAGCTGGCCCCGAGGCTCGGAAACCGGTACGAGGAGGCGCTGGCCCACGAAGGCATCGCGATCGTGCTCGACGGGACGGATCCGGCGAAGGCCGCCGAGCACCGTGCGGCGGGGCGGGCCGTCCTGCGGGAGTTCAACCCGAGTCCCGCAGCCGAAGCCGGCACGTCATGACCCGAACCGGACCCCGGCTCCGCCCCGTCCCGGTCGTGCCGACGGCGCGGCTCCGCGGCCGGCGTGACGGGTGGGATCACCACACCGACGAAACGGAGGCTTCGCGCCTCCGTCAGCCCTCCGCCACCACCCCGGGCGGCAGATTGAACGGCGTGACGACCTGGATCGGCGAAGGGAGAGGGAACCCTTCCTCGGGGAGCGCGCCGTGCGCCCGCATGACCGTCTGGCAGGCGCGGCGCATGTCCTGGCGCAGGTCGTGGTGGAGTACGGCGGAGATGCGGCGTTCCCGCAGCAGGCGGGTGTTGTCGCGGTCGAGGTCGTGCGCGATGAAGACGGCGGGCGTGCGGCCGAGTGCCGCGAAGGCCTCCACGGTCGCCGCGTTGCCGCCGCCCACGGAGTAGACGGCGTTGATCTCCGGGTCCTGTCGCAGCGCAGCCAGGACCAGGTCCCGCTGGGTGGCGTCGAGGCCGTCGCTGTCGGTGACCTCGACCACGGTGCGGTCGGGGCGGGTCATCCGCAGTGCGCTGCGGAAGCCCATCTCGCGTTCCTCCTCGCCGCGGAAGAAGCCCCTGCTGATCGTGACCAGCACATGGCCGGGGCGGTCGCTCAGCCACTGGTCGAGGAGGTAGGCGGCGGTGGCTCCCGCGGCGCGGTTGTCGATGCCGACGTAGGCGAGGCGGGCGCTGCCGGGCAGGTCCGTCACCAGAGTGACTACGGGGATTCCGGCCGCGACGAGCCTGCCGACGGCGTCGGTGATCTCCGGGAGGTCCGGTGCCTTGAGGATCACGCCCTGGGTGCCGCGCCGGGCGATCCGGTCCAGGGTCCGGACGAGTTCCGCGGGCGGGCAGGTCTCGCGGAAGTGGAAGCGGGAGCGGACGACCGCCGGATGCAGGGAGGGCAGTTCGGCCTCCAGCGCGTCGCGCACCGCGGTGGAGAACCGGGCCGGGGTCTGCATCACGATGTCGATCATGAAGGTGCGGCCGCCGAGGCGCACCTGTGTCCGCTGCCGGTCCAGGTCCTTGATCGCCTGGTGCACCTCGCGCGCCGTGCTCTCCCGTACTCCGCCCCGGCGGTTCAGGACACGGTCGACGGTGGCCTGGCTCAGTCCGGCCTGACGGGCGATCTCGCGGATCGTGTACGGGTGTCCCATGGCTGTTCCTGCAAGTCGAGGGGCGGGCGGCTTGTCGATGATGGTTTTTTGACGGGCCTCTGATCATTGATTGACGTACCGCGATTCACAAGACTGACGGAGACGACGGCACGACGAAAGGACTCCGCGATGTCTCTCACCGCCGCGGGACCCGCGACCTGGCTGCGCGAGGAGGACTGTGACCTCGACGCCTTCCGCTCCCTGGTCGCCGAGCGCACCGAGCCGGCCGACCACCCGCTCGCCGACGGGGTCGAGCAGAACGTCCTCGTGTACGACGGCGACCGGCTGCGGGCCGCCGACCCCACGCAGGTGCAGAGCGAGTGGGTGCGCGCCCTGCTGGACGGGCCCGGCATCGTGGTGGTGCGGCGCGCGTTCCCCGATCCGGAGGTGGTCGACCGTGCGAGTGCCGTCTTCACCGCGTTGATCGAACGGGAGCGCGCGGCCGGAACCGCCCGCGGGGACCACTTCGCCAAGCCGGGCGCCAACGACCGGGTGTGGAACGCGTTCGACAAGATGGCCGTACACGACCCGGAGACGTTCGCCGACTACTACGGCAACGACATGCTCGCGCTGATCGCCGAGGCCTGGCTCGGCCCCGGCTACCAGATCACCTCGCAGATCAACCAGGTCAACCCGGGCGGGGCGGCCCAGAGCGTGCACCGTGACTACCACCTGGGCTTCCTGAGCCAGGAACAGGCGGCCCGCTACCCGGCCCACGTCCACCGCCTCTCCCCCGTCCTGACCCTGCAGGGAGCGGTGGCGCACTGCGACATGCCCGTGGAGTCGGGACCCACTCTGTACCTGCCGCACTCCCAGAAGTACGAGCCCGGCTACCTGGCCTGGCGGCGGCCGGAGTTCGTCGCGTACTTCGAGGAGCACCACGTCCAACTGCCCCTTCAGAAGGGCGACGCGGTCTTCTTCAACCCCGCCCTCTTCCACGCCGCCGGGCACAACCGGTCCGCGGACATCCGGCGGATGGCGAACCTGCTGCAGATCTCCTCCGCGTTCGGCCGCGCCATGGAGAGCGTCGACCGCGAGGCGGTGTCGAACGCGGTCCATCCGGTGCTGCTGAGGCGCAAGGCCGAGGGCGCCGACGAGGACTGGCTGCGCCGTGTGGTCGCCGCCTGCGCCGAGGGCTACCCCTTCCCGACCGATCTGGACCTGGACCCGCCGGTCGACGGGCTGGCACCGCCCTCCCAGGCGGACACCCTGTGGCGGGCCGTGGCCGAGGAGTGGAGCCCGCAGCGGCTGCGGCGGGAACTGCGGGCGGGCGCCGAGCGCCGCCGGATCTGAGGGGCGATCGCATGGGACTGCTGGAGGACAAGGTCGTCCTCGTCAACGGCGGGAGCCAGGGCGTCGGCGCCGGGATCGTCCGGGCGGCCCTGCGCGAAGGGGCGCGGGTGGTCTTCACCGGGCGCCGGGCCGACGTCGGCGAGGCGCTCGCGAAGGAGACCGGCGCCGTGTTCGTGCGGGCGGACCTCGCTGAACCGGCCGAGGCGCGTGGCAGCGTGGAGCGGGTCGTGGACCTGTGCGGCAGGATCGACTGCCTGGTGAACGCGGCCGGTCTGACCTCGCGCGGTTCGCTGCTGGACACCACGCCGGAACTCTTCGACGCGCACATCGCGATCAACCTGCGGGCGCCGTTCTTCGCGATGCAGGCGGCCGTGCGGAACATGGTGGACCGCGGGGCGCCGGGCACCATCGTCAACATCATCACCTCCTCGGCCCACGGCGGGCAGCCGTTCCTCGCCCCGTACGTCGCCGCCAAGGCGGGCCTGATGGGACTCACCCGCAACGCGGCGCACGCACACCGCTGGGACCGTGTCCGGATCAACGGCCTGAACATCGGCTGGACGGACACCGAGGGCGAGGACGCCGTCCAGCGCGCCTTCCACGGCGCCGGCGACGACTGGCGCGAGAAGGCCGCCGAGGCAGTGCCCATGGGCAGGCTGGGGCAGGTCGACGAGATCGCCGACTTCGTCGTCCTCCTGCTGTCCGACCGCAGCGGCGTGGTCACCGGTTCGGTGATCGACTGGGACCAGATCGTCTTCGGCGGACTCGACTGAACCTCACTCCGTCAGCTGTCGCACACCCCTTCATTGGAGCAACTTCCCATGCGTATCGGCATTATGGGCCTCGGCCGGATCGGCGCCTTCCACGCCGCCACCCTCGCCGCACTGGACGCGGTGGACTCCCTGGTGGTCACCGACCCCGTGCCCGCGGCCACCGCGTCGGCGGCGGAGCGTTTCGGAGCGACGGCCGTCGACTCCCCCGAGGCGCTGCTGGCCGCCGGGGTCGACGGCGTCGTGATCGCCGCCGCCACGGACGCCCATCCGGCGCTGATCCTCGCCGCCGCCCGGGCGGGCATCCCCGTCTTCTGCGAGAAGCCGGTCGCGCGGACCGTCGAGGAGAGCCTGACCGTGCTGCGCGCGGTGCGGGACAGCGGAGTCGAGGTGCACATCGGGTACAACCGGCGCTTCGACGCGGGCTGTGTGGCCGCGCGCACGGCGGTTCTCGCCGGTGAACTCGGCCCGCTGCACACCGTGCGCTCCACCACCCTGGACCCGGCGCCGCCGCCGGAGGCGTACATCGCGGTCTCCGGGGGCATCTTCCGGGACTGCTCCGTGCACGACTTCGACATCGTGCGCTGGGTGACCGGGCGGGAGGTCACCGAGGTGTACGCGGCGGGCGGCAACCGGGGCGCCGAGTACATCGCGGCAGCGGGCGACGTCGACACCGCGTCCGCACTCCTCACCCTGGACGACGGCACCCTGGCCGTGGTCTCCAACTCCCGCCACAACGCGCGCGGCTACGACGTGCGTCTGGAGCTGCACGGCATGAAGGACAGCATCGCCGTGGGCCTGGAGGACAAGCTGCCGCTGCGATCCGTCGAACCGGGCGCCGCCTTCCCGGCCGGTGCCCCGCACCACTTCTTCATGGACCGCTTCGCGGACGCCTACCGTGCCGAACTCACCGCGTTCACCGAGATGGTGGCGGGCGGCAGGCCCTCACCGTGTACGGTGGCCGACGCCATCGAGGCGAGCTGGATCGCCGAAGCCTGCACTCTGTCGCTGGCGGAGCACCGGCCGGTGCGGCTGGACGAGGTGCGCCACGGCATGGACGAGGTGGAGTGAGGCATGAGCGAACCGCTGCGGATCGGGCTGCTGGGGGCGGCCCGCATCACCGAGACCGCGCTCGTCGCGCCGGCGCGCGCGGCCGGCCACCGTCTGGTCGCGGTGGCCGCCCGCGACCGCGACCGGGCGCGGGCGTTCGCCGACGCCCACGGCGTGGAGCGCGTCGTCGGCTCGTACGCCGATCTCGTCGCCGACCCGGAGGTCGACGTCGTCTACAACCCGCTGCCCAACGGCCTGCACGGTCCCTGGAACCTGGCGGCGCTGAAGGCGGGCAGGCATGTGCTGACCGAGAAGCCGTCCGCGAGCAACGCCGAGGAGGCGGCCGAGGTGCGCGACGTCGCGGCGTCGGCGGGCACGGTGTTCATGGAGGGCTTCCACTACCTCTTCCACCCGGTCACCCGGCGGCTGCACGAACTGCTGGCCTCCGGGGAACTCGGCGAGCTGCGGCACGTGGAGACCGTGGTGGCCATGCCCCCGCCGCCGGACGACGACGTGCGCTGGTCGCTCGCGCTGGCCGGCGGCGCCGTGATGGACCTGGGCTGCTACGCGCTGCACGCCCAGCGGATGCTCGCCCCGTGGGCCGGCGGAGCTCCCGAGGTCGTCTCGGCGCGCGGCGGGGACCGGCCGCAGGCGCCGGGCGTCGACGCATGGCTGGACGCGGAGCTGGCCTTCCCGGGCGGCGTCACCGGAACCGCGCGGTGCTCCATGGTGCACGGCACCTGGCAGGCCACGTGCCGGCTGGTCGGCACCCGGGGTGAGGCCACGGCGCTCGACTTCGTGCTGCCGCACCGGGACGACCGGGTCGTCGTGCGGACGGACGGCGGGGAGCGGACGGAGGAGCTGGGCCGCAGGTCCTCGTACGCCTATCAGCTCGATGCGTTCGCGGCCCGCCTCCGCGGCGGCGAGCCGCTGCCCCTCGACGCACAGGACGCGCTGGAGACGATGCGGCTCATCGACGCGGCCTACGAGAAGGCCGGGTTCACGCCCCGGCCGCGCGGCTGACCCGCCCGGCCGTCACCTGCGGACGCGGGGCATCCCCAGGCCGATCCAGGAGATGATCTCGCGCTGGATCTCGTTGTTCCCGCCACCGAAGGTGAAGATCACCGCCGACCTGTAGCCGCGCTCCAGTTCCCCGTGGAGCGCGGCGCCGGCCGAGCTCTCCTTCAGCGCGCCGGCGGCCCCCACGATCTCCATCAGCCAGGCGTACGCGTCGCGGCGGGCCTCGGAGCCGTAGACCTTGACCGCGGAGGCGTCCTGCGGGGTGAGGGTGCCGTCCTCGACCGCGCCGACCATCCGCCAGTTCAGTAGTTTCAGCGCGTCCAGCTTCGTGTGGGTCAGGGCCAGGCGGCGGCGCACCCAGGGCAGGTCGATCACCCGGCGGCCGTCGGTGAGCTTGGTCTCCATGGCCCAGCGCTGCACGTCGTGCAGGGCGCGGATCGCCATGGTGCCGTGGGCGGCGAGGGTGACGCGCTCGTGGTTGAGCTGGTTGGTGATCAGCCGCCAGCCCTGGTTCTCCTCCCCCACCCGGCGGGAGACGGGGACGCGGACGTCCTCGTAGTAGCTCGCGGTGGTGTCGTGCGAGGCGAGCGTGCGGATGAGGGTGCAGGAGTAGCCGGGGTCGCTGGTCGGCACGAGCAGCATGGTGATGCCCTTGTGCGGCGGGGCCTCGGGGTCCGTGCGGACGGCGAGCCACACCCAGTCGGCGGTGTCGCCGTTGGTGGTCCAGATCTTCTGCCCGTTGACGACGTACTCGTCGCCCTCGCGGACCGCGCGCGTCTTCAGGGAGGCGAGGTCGGTCCCGGCCCCGGGCTCGCTGTAGCCGATCGCGAAGTCGATCTCCCCGGAGAGGATCCTCGGCAGGAAGTGGTCCTTCTGCTCGTCCGTGCCGAACCGCATGAGCGTCGGACCGACCGTGTTGAGCGCCATCAGCGGCAGCGGCACACCGGCCTGGGCGGCCTCGTCGAAGAAGATGAACTGCTCCATGGCGGTCATCCCGCGCCCGCCGTACTCCTTCGGCCAGCCCACGCCCAGCCAGCCGTCACGGCCGAGACGGCGGATGGTGTCCCGGTAGAACCGCTTCTGCGCCACCGGGTCGGTGTGCCGGGCATAGGCGCCCTCGGGCACCAACTGCCCGAAGTACGCGCGCAGCTCGGTGCGCAGCCGCTGCTGCTCGGGCGTGTAGTCGAGATGCACGGCGCCTCCAGGCAACCCAAGGCCGGTCCTGACGGCGCACACCGTAGAACGTGTTCCAGAAATTGGGAATGCCGAGGGAGGGAATGCCCGGCGGGGTGTCCGGCCGCCGCTCCGGTGCCCGGATCCGTCAGCCCAGTGTCTGCAGGAAGTCGGAGCAGGCCCGGGCGGCCGCGCGGCAGGCGCGCGCCGCCTCCTCCCCGCCCGGGTCCGCGTCGAAGACGTGCGCGGTGTCCAGGCAGACCGCCCGGCACCAGGACACCTGGCTGCGGACGTCGTCCTCGTCCTGCCCGCCGTACGCGGACAGCACGCGGCAGGTCGCGTCGCAGACCTCCGCGCACATGATGCCCTTGCGCCGCAGCCGTTCCTGGCTCTGAGTACCGCCCGGTTCGGCCAGGCTCGCTCGCAGGGCGCACTCCCGCGCGCACTCCGTGCACGCCTGTGCGCACGCGAAACGATCCTCCAGGAACCGGATGGGATCCTGCTGCGAAGTCGTGTGCGAAGTCGTGGCTGTCACACCGCGCGGGTAGCCGATGGCGCCCTCGTCAAACCGGCGTCCGCGGAGGTTGCGTCAAACCGGCGTCCGCGGGGGTTGCGCCCGTTTTTCCGGCGGGCCCCAGGGCACTCGTGGGGCACGGAGAGAGCGACGGGACGAGGAGGTGGATCCGTGCCCGGACGACAGGAACTGCCGTCGACGCTGGAGCGCTCCTCCCAGGACGCGCAGCGCACCTGGATCAAGGCGCACGACTCGGCGGTCGAGCAGTACGGCGAGGGCGAGCGGGCGCACCGGGTGGCGTACGGCGCGCTCAAGCACACGTTCGAGAAGGTCGGCGACCACTGGGAGCGCAAGGAGGGCGGCCGCAAGGGCCCCTCGGACCCCCGGTCGGCACGGCCCCGGCAGCAGGGCGGCCGCAGCGGCGAGGGCGTCGACGAGAACGCCTCGAAGGAACACCTGTACCACGTCGCGCATCGCCTGGGCGTCGACGGGCGGTCCCGGATGTCCAAGGCGGAGCTGCTGGAGGCGATCCGCAAGGCGAACCGCTCGCGCACCCGGGCCGCACGGTCGCGGTGAGCCGCGTCGCACGTGAAGCCGTCGAACAGAGGGAAGTGAAGATCCATGGCTGAGCCCGGCCGCGGCACCCTGCCGCTGCCCGACTACGACCAGCTGCCGCTCGGCAGCCTGGAGAGCCGCATCCGCGCACTGAGTGCCGACGAGGTGGAGCAGCTCCTCGCCCACGAGCGCGAACACGCCGGCCGCGTCCAGGTGACCGAGCTGCTCACGGCCCGGCTGGAGCAGTTGCGTGCGGGCGCCGAGCCGACGTCCGGTGACACCGCGGGCCTGCGTCCCGAGGCCGGCCGGACCGGTGGGGGCTCGCCGGTGACACCGGCGACCTCGCCGGAGCCCATGAGCCCGCCGCCGCACGGCACACCCGATCAGCGGGGCAAGCCGAAGGGCAACCGCACCTGACCCGGGTCAGTCGGCCGCCTTGGGCGCCGTGTGCGAGGCGATCAGGTCGGGCGTGAGGTACGCGTCGGTCCGCTCGAAGTCCTTGAGCGTGGCCGGGCGCCCGGCCTGAAAGCCGGTGCGGACGAAGTCGTAGCCCGCCATCGCGTTGAGCGTCCAGTTCGTCAGGGTCCGCAGGCGGGCCGGAACCGTGCGCAGGGCGCCCACGTGGTAGCCGCGCGCGACGACCTGCGCGGGCAGGCCGGTCAGCTCCACGCCGAGCGGTTTGGACACGGCCTGGATGCCGCCGAGGTCGACGACGAGCCCCAGGTCCCGATGCCGGTAGGGGCTGAGCGGTGCGCCGCGCAGTGCCGCGGCGACGTTCTTGGCGGCCCTCCAGCCCTGCCGCATGGCGTGCTGGGCGGTCGGCGGGCAGATCGCGTCGGGGCCCTGGGCGAGGTCGGGCACCGCCGCGGCGTCCCCGAGGGCGAACACGCCGTCCAGGCCCGGTACGGCCAGGTCGTCGCGGACGACCAGCCGCCCACGGTCGGTCTCGGCGTCCAGCGTGGCGATCAGCGGGCTGGGGGCGACCCCGGCGGTCCAGATCAGGGTGTGGCAGCGCAGCTTGCGGCCGTCGGTGAGGGTGACGGTGCCCGCCGTGGCCTCGGCGACCGAGACGCCGAGTGAGACGTGCAGGCCGCGCCGCTCCAGGATGGCGAGGGCCTTCGCGCCGAGCCGGTCGCCGAGTTCCGGCATGAGCCTGGGCGCGATGTCGACCAGGTGCCACTTCACCAGGGACGGGTCCAGGCCCGGGTAGCGCTTCACGGCGGCGGTGGTGAGGTGGTGCAGGTAGGCGGCGGTCTCGGTGCCCGCGTAGCCGCCGCCGACGACCACGAACTGCAGCCGGGTCTCGCGCTCGACCGGGTCGGAACTGGCCGCGGCGAGGTCGAGCTGGGAGATGACGTGGTCGCGCACCCAGGCCGCCTCCGCCAGCGTCTTCATGCCGACCGCGTGCCGGTCCACGCCGGGGATGTCGAACTGCCGGGTCACGCTGCCGGGCGTCAGCACCAGGTAGTCGTAGTGCTCGACGGTCGTCTCGCCGTTGATCTTGTGCACGACCACGGCCTTGGCGGAGGGATCGACGCCGACGGCCTGGCCGGGCACGATCAGCGTACGGTGCAGCAGCCGGCGCAGCGGGACCGCGACCGACTGCGGGGTGAGGATTCCCGACGCGACGTGCGGCAGCAGGGGCAGGTAGAGCTGGTGGCTGTAGGGGGCGACCAGTCTCAGGTGCGCCTCGGCGGGCTGGAGGATCCGCTCCAGTCGGCGCGCGGTCTCCATCCCGGCGAACCCGCCGCCGACGATCACTATCCGGGGCACGGCCATGACAGATCCCTCCAGCGGGAGACTCCAACCCCTGCCACGCTAGGGAACAGGACCCGCATCCGCACCCCCAGCCGCCCCTTTTCCGTGCGGGCCCGCCGGCGCATGCACGCCGACGGGCGCGTTTACGGGCCTGCGGTGCGCTACTTGGCGTACGTCAGCGTGCCGAAGCCGAGCTGGTCGTAGCCGCCGCTGGTGGAGCCGTAGTCACCGCCGCCGCCCTCGGGGGCGACGAGGTTGTAGTACATCGCCGAGATGTACTTGTCGTCGAGGTACAGACGCCGGTTGTAGTGGAAGTGGAGCATCGCCCACACCGGGCGGATCTGTCCGCGGGAGGCGGAGGAGATCGCCGTCTGCGACATCTGGGCGCAGGTCTGGCCGCTGCCCCAGGTGTAGGTGGTGTACGGCACGTCCTGGCCGATGTTGTACTTGGCGACGTACTGGGCCGCCTTGAAGAACCTCCTGCTGTCGTAGCCGTACAGGTCGGTGCCCTGGTTCCAGGCCATCTCGCAGATGGCGCCCATCTGGCCCATGCCCATCATCGTGTGGCCCTGGTCGCGTCCCGACTCCTGCCACTGGCCGAGGGCGTAGCCGTCGGAGTCGGTGTACAGGTACGGGACGGCGTGCTGGATGGAACCGTTTCCCGCGCCGTTCATGAAGTAGGTGACGGCCTGGTCGTACTTGGCGCCGTCCTCGCACAGGATCGCCGTGGCGAGGACGGACGCCATGTTGCACAGGTCCCAGTTGGCCCAGTAGTTGGTGATGCAGGCGTCGTTGTGGTTGACCAGGAAGTCGTTGTTCATCGGGTAGAAGACGTTGAGCATCATCTTCTGGAACCCGGCGAGGTCGAAGCCCGGGTAGTCGCGCAGCAGCTCGCCCACGTTGGCGAACTGCCAGCCGTAGATGCCGGCGGCGAGGAACCGGTCCGCGTTGCCCTGGATCGAGGTCAGGGTGCTCGACCAGGCGTTGCAGATGTCGCGGGCGCAGTCGCCGTTGGCGGTGGTGCCGGCGACCCACCAGCGCAGCGCGTTCTGGTAGGCGGCGGCGATGTCGTTGTAGAGGATCGAGTAGTTCTCGGGGTATCCCGAACCCCGGTAGACGATGGACTGGGGCCTGGCGGTCCAGGTGGACGCGGAGTGGGAGTTGCCGATCAGGCGCTGCCAGCCGGAGTACCAGGGGTCGGTGCCGGCGGCGACCTTGACCTTGGCGCGGTTCAGGTCGCCCCAGTTGTGCAGGGCGCCGGGGTGGGTCCAGGTGGACGGGGCGGCTCCCGCCGACCGCATGGTGGCGGCGCTGAGCAGGCCGGCGACGGCGAGCCCGCCGACGGCGCGCAGTACGCCCCGCCGACTGGGCCCGGTGTGGGGGGAATCCGGGGAATCCGGGGACGGGTGGAGATCTTCGCGGCTCATTGGTGCATCTCCGATCCGTGGGGGGATCTGATCTATGTCGTGGTGATGCTCACCTCGCCGAACTGGGAGGTGCCGAGGGCCAGAGGGTTGCGGGAGCAGACCACGAGGCCCACGTGGTAGGGGGCGTCACCGAAGTCCGGGATGTCTCCCGAGGCGAGGGAGGTCCAGGTGGTGCCGCCGTCGGTTGACACGGCCGCGCTGAAGGTGGTCCCGGCACGCTTCAGCCGCAGCAGACAGGGGACGTCGACGCTCTGGGTGCCGGTGAAGGCGGAGCCGCCCGCCACCGTTCTGCGCAGCATGAGCTGCGCGGTGGTGCCGCCGCTGACGATGGCTCCGGCGGCCTGGTCGAACGGCGACAGCGACTTGGTCATGAGCAGGCCCACCCGGTCGGCGCCCGCCCCGGCACGGGAGAGCAGCCGGGCGGTGACCTCGCAGTCCCCGGTGACGGCTCGGCGGACGAACTGCCCGGTCATGCCCTGACCGTTGACGGTGAGGTCGACCCCGGCGCCGCGCACCGTGAAGGTGCCGTTGTCGTAGGACGTGCTGCCCGGGGTCCGGATCGCCACCACACCGAGCGTCCCGAAGAGACGGTCGTCGAGGACGGGGTCGCCGAGGTCGCCGTAGGTCCACGGGTCGGGCGGGGGTGTGCCGACGGTGAGCGTGAGGGTGCCGGAGGCCGTTCCGGAGGCGTTGGACGCGGTGGCGGTGACCGTGAACCGGCCTGTCTCGGTGGGGGTTCCGGAGATGAGGCCGGTGCGCCCGTCGATGCCGAGACCGTCGGGCAGCCCGTCCGCGGTGAAGCGTACGGGCTCGTGCGAGGCCCGCAGCAGATGCCGGAAGGCGGTTCCCTGGTTGGCGAACGCGGTGGTGGCGGACGTCAGTTGGGGCGTGGACGGCGTGGGCATCTCGGCGTGCGCGGGCTGCGAGCGTGGGCCGCGGCCGTGCGTGTTGGTCTTCGCCACGGCGTAGTAGTACGTCGTTCCCGGTGTCCCGGTGGCGTCCGTGTACCGGATGCGGGCGCCGAAGCCGACCGGTCCCACTGCGGTGGCGAGGGTCGCGTAGGGGCCCTCGGGGCGCGGGGACCTGAGGACCGTGTAGCGGGCCGAGAGGTCCGGGTCGGTCCAGGCCAGTTCGACCGCGTCGGCTCCGGTGGTGACGGTGAGGTCGGACGCGGTGCGTGTGGGCCGGGGAACCCGCCAGACGTCACCGTCCGCGGAGGTCACGCTGACGTTGTCGAAGGCGCCGGTGCCGGTGCCGGCGTAGTCCTCGTCGACGCCGAGACAGGACGTCAGGACGAGTCCCGCGTACACGGTGTCCCCGAGCTCGGCCTCGGTGGAGCCGACCTCCGTCCAGCGGATGCCGTCGGGGGAGATGGCGCCCGTGCAGCGGCGGCCCTTGCGGGTCACCCGCACCCAGTAGGGGGCGCGCATGCGGTAGCCGTCGCCCGCGCCCTCGACGTACGGAGCCTCGAGCGGGGTCGCCGACTCGGGAAGCGCGCCGAGGTCGGAGATCGGGAAGGCGGCCGTGGTGGTGATGGACTGCTGCTGCGCCGGCGGCACGGGGGTGCTGCCGGTGGCGGACACGGGCGCCCCGGCCTTGGGGCGGACGGTCCACACGCCGCTCCAGGTGGACAGCGGCAGCCCCTGGATCAGCATGGAGGCGTGGGCCGCGTCCGCGTCCAGGGAGGCCCGGACGGTGACGCCGATCTTGGAGTACTGGGAGCTGAGCGGCCACACGATCCGCGCGGTGACGGTGCCGTCGCCCCGCAGCGGCACGTGCGCCAGCCGGTAGGTGTCCGCGGTGCCGCTCGCCTCCAGGACGAAGCGTTCGCCGTCGAAGGCGGCGGAGCCGGGGATCCGCACCTCCCCCACGTCCTGCGTCTGCCAGGGTCCGGGAAGCCCGGCGGTCACCGTCACCGGCGCGGAGGCCGGGCCGGTGCCGAGGGAGTTGGTTGCGGTGACCGTGTAGTGATAGGTGCCGCCGGGGTGGACGTCCTGGTCGGTGTAGCGGGGTGCCTCGATCCCGGAGGCGACCTCCCGGTACGGCCCCTCGGGTCTCGGCGCCCGGCTGACCGTGTACGAGGACGCCCACGCGGAGGGCAGCCAGGACACGGTCACGGCGTGGTCGTCGCCGACCGCGGTGGTCCCGGCGGGGGCGACCGGCACGTCCGGGTCGGGCGCCTTCGTCCCGGCGTAGGCGAAGGTGCCCCAGCTCGGCAGGTCGTCGTTGCTTCCCTCGATCACCCGGGTGCCTCCGGTGCCGCGGAAGACGGCGGCCTTGGTGTACGGGGTGTCGAGGCCGCGGACGCCCGCGTAGTGCGCGTAGTACATCTCGTAGATGGGGGGCAGGGTGCCGCGCGAGATGGCCGAGACGGTCGTCTTGATGTACTTGCCGGTGCGGTCCAGGTCCGGGGTGAAGGGCACGTCGCCGCCGAGGTTGTAGCGGGCGGCGTACTCGGCATTGGCGAGGATGCGGTTGCCGTCGAAGGCCCACAGGTCCACGCCCTGGTTCCAGGCGACCTGGGCGACGTCGCCCATCAGGCCGACGGCGAGCTGTTCGTGGCCCTGGTCCCGGCCGCTCTCCTGGCCCTGGCCCGCGTCGGTGACGATGCGGTGCGGGACGCTGCCGTTGCCGGCGCCGGCCGCCGCGAAGCGCAGCGCGTCCTCGAAGAGGGCCGGCTCCTCGCAGAACACGCCGATGGCCAGGATGGACTGCATGGCCGTCAGGTCCCAGTTGCCGTTGGCGTAGAGCATGTAGCCGGACACCGCCGGATACCACACACGCAGGAACGACTGCTCGCAGGCCGCGATGTCGGCCGGGTCCCAGCCGTCGTAGCCGGTGTGCCTGAGCAGTTCGGCCGCGTTGACGAACTTGAAGGCCTGCAGTCCGGCGCCGAGCGGGCCGTCGGCGCCCGTGACGATCTGCAGGGACCTGGCCCAGGCGTTGAGGATGTCGCGGGCCTTGTCGGCGTGCGCGCGGTCGCCGGTGACGGCCCAGATGAGCGCGTTCTGGTAGGCGGCGGCCGAGTCCGCGACGGCCTGGTTCTGGAAGTTGGTGGGGCCACGGCCCCAGGAGGTGATCTGTCCGGTGTTCTGGATGGTGTACGACGACGAGGAGCGGGAGTGCGCGGCGAGCGCCAGGTAGCCGTCGTAGATCGGGGATTGCTTCGCGGCGATCGCGTCCTTCATCCGGGCGAGGTCGGCGGCGCTGTGCAGCAGTCCGGGGTGGGTGAAGCCTCTGGTCGCGGTGGTGGTGCCGGCGTCGGCCCGGGCCGCGTCGGGCACGAGCAGTCGGCTCGCGCCCGACGCCAGCAGCAGGGCGGCGGTGCCGCCCAGGAAGCCTCGGCGGCTCGGTGCGGGGATGCTCATGACGCACCGGCCGCCTCGGCCTCGGCGGTGGTGAGGAACCGCAGGTTGTGGACGTGCTCGTTGTAGTACCACTGGATCGCGTCGGTGGTCAGGTACCACGTCGGCTTCCGCATCGAGTCGGCGACGACCAGGCCGTTGATCACCAGGTTCTCGAAGGTGACGTTCTTGATGGCGCGGTCCTCGTCGTAGCCGACGAAGATGGACGGGTTGGCGTGCGTGCCCGTGTAGCTGAGGTTCTTGATGTAGACGCCGTCGATGCCGCGTCCGGGCGAGGTGTTGTACTTGCTGTTGTACATCACCCGCATGTTGATGACCTGCCCCCAGCGGAAGTCCTCGATACGGACGTCCTCGATCCGCACGTTGGTGATGAGGTTGGAGTCACCGGGGTTCAGGGCGATGCAGCCCTGGTAGAGCATCTGCGGTTCGCGGTGGTCGAGGATGTCGATGTTCTTGATGACCAGGTTCTCGATGACCTCGGGGGCGTCGGTGTTGCCGTGCGTGCCGACGTTGATCGGGTGGGCGACGTCGGCCCACAGCGTGCAGTTCTGGACGGTGATGTCGGTGGTGTCGCCGTAGTAGTTCCAGCGGTGGGCGTAGATGGCGATGCAGTCGTCGGAGTTGCGCATGAAGCAGCCGTCGAAGACGACGCCGGAGGAGGAGAAGACGTCGAAGCCGTCGCCGTTGCCCTTCGAGCTGAACGCGCGCGCCTTCTTGACGTGGACGTTCCGGCTTTCCCCGAAGGTGCCCGCGTAGCCGCCCGGGTTCAGGATGATGACGTCCTCGACCCGGATGTTCTTGCTGCCCTCGCTGAGGATGGCGCCGCCGGGGTTCGCGTAGAGGACACCGCGCCCGGTGACGCCGGCCTTCTCGACGTTCTTGAAGTACACCTGGGCGGTCAGGACGGCGCCGCCGGCGAGGTAGACCGTCTTGCCGCTGGGAACCGTGAGGACGTTGCCGGTGACGGAGTGCATGCCGGGGCCGAAGTAGATGACGTCCGGGTCGTCGGCCGAGGGCGGGTTCGGATCGATGTGGTTGGTGATGACGTGCAGACAGTCGAAGATCTCGTCGTTGATCTGCACGACGACGTCACGCGGCTCGTCCAGGGTGAAGCGGAGGGTGTCGCCGAGCAGGTCCGGCTTGATGCCGAGCGCGTCCGGTCTCACCCGGGCCTTGGTGGTGCCGCCCTTGAGGTAGGTGACCTCGATCTCGACCGAGCCCTGGAAGTCGAAGTACACCATCGACGAGCTGTAGACCTTGCCCGAGCCGGTGGTGGGGTTGATCTCCTCGAACTGCGGCCGCCAGATGTCCAGCGTCTGCCAGTCGCCGTCGGGGGCGGTGCGCACCCGCACCTTGAAGCTGGTGTTGGTGGGCATGGTGGACGGGCGCGGGTAGGTGACCAGCTTGGTCGCGCCCGGGCTGCCGCCATCCGTGTCGGCCCGGGCCGCCGTGGCCGTCAGGCCCGACATGCCGGCGGCGAGCACGGTGGCGCCCGCCGCCTGCAGGGCGGTACGGCGGGACAAGGGCGTGTTCATGCGTGACTCCTTGCGACGGTGAAAAGGGCGGTGCGGGGGGTTGCTCGAGGCCGGCGGTGGATTACCCGAGACCGGAGGTCGATTACTTGAGACCGGAGGTGGACATCCCGGCGACGAAGCCGCGCTGGGCGATGAGGAAGATCAGCAGGATGGGGACGACGTACATCACGGAGGCGGCGGCCTGGAGTTCGGGGACGGGCGTGCCGGCGTCCGTGTCAGGCTTCGTGGGCAGGCTGGTGACGGTCACTTCTTCGCCTCCGGGTCGACGTTGTAGAACACCACGCCGGACGTGAACTTGAAGATGAGTCCGGTCGCGACGAGGATCAGGACGAAGAGCACCCACAGCAGCGCGGAGGCGTAGCCGTAACGGCCGAGCGCGAAGTACTGCGCGAACACGTGCATCATGTACAGGTAGTCGGACTGCGGGACCGTGGTGATGCCGCTCGTGTCACCCAGGGGGGCCAGCAGCAGCGGCATGATGGTCTGCACCGAGGCGATCATTCCGGTGACCGTCTGGAAGAGCAGGACGGGCGACAGCAGCGGCACGGTGATGCTGCGGAAGGTCCGCCACGCACCCGCTCCGTCCATGCGGGCCGCTTCGTGGAGCTCGCGGGGCACGTCCTGGAGCCCGGCCAGGGAGATGATCATGATGTTTCCGGCGGCCCAGAGCACCGTCATCAGCAGCACGTAGCGGGCGTAGGGATCGGCGAGCCAGCCGACGGCGTCGAAGCCCAGGGAGGTCAGCACGCCGTTGGCGGCTCCGGAGTTCTGGTCGAAGAGCTGCTTGAAGGCGATGCCCGCGCCGACCGGCGGCACCACGGCCGGCAGGTAGAGGAGGGTGCGGAACAGTCCACGGCCCTTGATCGGCCGATTGACCAGGAGAGCGAGCGTGAGGCCCGCGATGATCGACAGCGGCACCGACGTCACGGCGAACAGGCCGGCGCGGCTCAGGGCCTGCCAGGTCACCGAGTCCGAGAACAGCTCGCGGTAGTTGCCGAGGCCGATGTACCGCCAGTGCGGTGAGATGCCGTCGAAGGTGGTGAAGCTCAGCCACAGCGCGTACGCCATGGGCGTGACGGTCAGCAGCAGGAACCCGGTGATCCAGGGGGAGGTGAACAGGTAGAACGCCCGGTGCCTGCGTGCGGTCATGGAGGTCCGCGGCCGGCTGCCGGCCCGGGCCCGGGCGGTGCCGGCGGTGGGGCGGGGCAGCTCCGCGGCGGAGGAGATCTGATCGACCGTCATCCCACCTGCTCCTTACCGCGCCTGAGCTGCTCGTTGAGGGCCGAGTTCAGGCGTCCCGCGAGGGTGTCGACGGAGATCTCACCCTTCATCGCGGCCGGGGCGATCTGGTTGAAGAGGGCGTCGAGCGCGTCCGCCCTGGCGTAGGGAGTGAAGGAGACCACCGAGAAGTGCTTCAGCTCGTTCTCCTGCACCTTCAGCACGCGCCTCTGGTAGTCCGTCTGGGCCGGCATCAGCGGCCTGAGGGACTTCAGGGTGGGGATGCCCCAGCCGCCGGATG
Source organism: Streptomyces sp. NPDC028331 (assembly GCF_055565775.1). Lineage (NCBI taxonomy): Bacteria > Bacillati > Actinomycetota > Actinomycetes > Kitasatosporales > Streptomycetaceae > Streptomyces > Streptomyces sp. NPDC028331. The sequence goes on from NZ_JBVHTR010000006.1 coordinate 77,339, forward strand.
CACGGTCCTTCGCCGGCTCCTCGCCGAAGAACCACTCGAAGACCCGCCATGCGGCGTCCTTGTTCTTGGCCCTGCGCGGCATCCACAGGCCGGTGCCGCCCTGGCAGGCGCTGATCCGCCGGCCGCCGGCGACGACCGGGGCGGGCGCCAGGCGGGACACCGACGCCAGCTTCTTGTCGGTGTTGATCATGCCGCCCAGCCAGTAGCCGGAATTCGACATGGCCATCCGCCCGGCCTGATAGGTGGGTCCGTCCCAGCCGTTGGGGTCGGGCTGGATGAGGCTGGGTCCGACCTTGGTCCTGCAGTAGTCGATGTACCAGGCCAGTGCCTTGCGGGCCTCGGGGGTGGTGAAGTCGGCCCGGGAGAAGTCGTCGTTGAAGAGGCTGCCTCCCGCGGACGCCGTCAGGGTCGACAGGAGTGTGCACCGGTACAGGCCGCTGTAGCTGCCGCCGAAGACCGTGGTCTGGCCCTTCTTGCGCTGGACGAGCCGCTTCGCGTCCTCCAGCCATGCCTCGTACGTGACGGGTTCGGTCTCCGGCGGGTAGGGGACGCCCGCCGAGAGCCGCCGCACCGGCCACGGCGCCGCCGGCCGACAGGGCGAGGAAGCGACGACGACTGGGGGGAGCACCGGCGTGGGAGCGCATGAACGCCTCACCTTCTTGCTTCGGGGACGAGCACGGCCTCTGCACGGGAAACGCTGCATGACCGATCGGAGTAACAGGTAGCAACCGGTTGCTACAGCCGAGTGGGCAGAGCTTCTTCCGGGACGGATGACTCGTCAAGGGGCTCCGCACATTTTCGAAAAGTCTGTGCAACACCTGAGGCGGGCGCGGACAGCGCGGCGACCGCTGGACCTGTGGCCGCAAAAAGGCGGCCGACCTGGGGGTTCACCGAGTCCGGCCGTCGGGTTGACCGAGAGTGGGAGTGCCCGGCGGCAGTTGTCCACGATGCGAGCGGCCGGCGGGGCCCGCGTCCGATCGTCGACAACCGGCCGTGACCATCGACGGCGAGAGGTCCCGGTGAGCGGCGGAAACCCGTTACGGGCAGGTCCACGGGCCCGGCCGAACCTCCCTCGGCACCTGGTCACCCGGCGGCGGCAGACACCCCCGGAGCGCCCCCAAACCTGCGCCGACCTGGCCATTTGACTGAGGGAGCACCCGAAGGCCTTCCGGTCGGGGCACCCCGCGCACCGATTGACCATGGGTCCACGGCGGGAATACGGTAGAAGGCGCTTTCAGAAAACGTTACCGACCTGCTTCGGGAGAGACATGCCCAGCGCCCAGCCCTCCAGGGCCGTGTTCGCCATGGATCCGGTGCACCTGCCCCTGCTGTTCCCACCACCCCTCGTGGCCCGGCTGCAGAAGTCGGTCGACATCGACCCCGCGCTCGTCGTGCACGACTTCACCGACCCGGCGGCCGCCACGGCGCTGGCCGGAGCCGAGGTGCTGATCACCGGCTGGGGCTGCCCCCGTCTGGACACGGACACCCTGGTGGCGGCGCCGAGGCTGCGCGCGGTCCTCCATGCCGCCGGCTCGGTCCGGTCGCTCGTCGGCGAGGCGCTGTGGCGGCGGGGCGTCGCCGTGTCCAGCGCGGTGACCGGCAACGCGCTGCCGGTCGCGGAGTACACGCTCGCGATGATCCTGCTCGCGGGCAAGGACGCCTTCGGGCACCGGGAGCGGTTCCGGCGCACTCACGCCTACCCCTCCCCCGCCGAGACCGCGGCCATCGGCAACCTCGGCCGCCGCATCGGCGTCATCGGGGCCTCGCGGGTGGGCCGCCGACTCCTCGAGCTGCTGCGCCCGTTCGACTTCACGGTGTTCCTCTACGACCCCTATGTGGCGGCCGACGAGGCGCAGGCACTGGGCGCCGAGTCGCTGCCGCTGGAGGAGCTGCTGCGCCGCAGCGACATCGTCAGCCTGCACGCCCCCGACATCCCCGAGACCCAGCACATGCTCAGCCGCGGCCGGCTCGCCCTGATCCGGGACGGCGGCGTGCTGATCAACACCTCCCGGGGGGCGCTGGTCGACCAGGACGCCCTGACCGACGAGTTGGTCTCCGGCCGCCTGAGCGCGGTCCTGGACGTCACCGAGCCGGAGCCGCTGCCCGCCGGCTCCCCGCTGTACGGGCTGTCCAACGTCTTCCTCACCCCGCACATCGCCGGCTCACTCGGCAACGAGCTGGAACGTCTCGGCCGTATCGTCATGGCGGAGGTCGAGCGCCTGGTCGCGGGCCTGCCGCTGGCGCACGAGGTGCACCGTGCCGATCTGGCCCGTGTCGCGTGAGCGGCCCTTCCACAACCCGGTCCGACCTGGAACAACCATGGGATACGGTTTCAGCACCGGCGGAGGGCGGGACCCCGGCTCGTCGGAGGGGAAGGTCCATACGGTGAAGGAGCCGCTACGGTGAGTCAGCGCAAGGCGTCGGCCGAGGCCGGACGGGCCACCATCCGCGACGTGGCGGAGCAGGCGGGCGTGTCGGTCGCCAGTGTGTCGCGGGTCCTGTCGGGCAACTATCCGGTCTCCGAGGAGCTGCGGCGCCGGGTGATGAAGGTCGTACGGGATCTGGACTACGTCACGAACGCCCACGCCCGTTCCCTGGCCGGCGGCGGCACCCCGACGGTGGCGATCCTGCTCAACAACATCACCGGCGCCGCCTTCGCCCATGTCGCCAAGGGCGTCGAGGGCGCGGCCTCCCTGCGCGGCTGGCTGTCACTGGTGGGGACCACCGGGGACGACCCGGAGCGGGAGCTCGCACTGGTCAACCTCATGCGCCAGCAGGGCGTCGCCGCGGTGGTGCTGCTCGGCGGGGCCTACGACTTCGACGAGTACCAGCTCAGGATGGCCCGCTTCGCCCGCTCCCTGGACGCGGCGGGCTCCCACCTGGTGCTGGTCGGCCGGCCGCCGCTGGAGGGCGACGTGCCGGCGACCACGGTGGACTACGACAACGAGGGCGGCGCCTATGCGATGGCGAGCCATCTGCTGTCGGCCGGGCACCGCCGCGTCCTGGTCCTGCCGGGACCCGCGGAACTCACCACGGCTCAGGGCCGGTTGAGGGGCGCTCAGCGGGCCTTCGAGGCGTACGGGGTGCCGTTCGACTCCGGCCTGGTGCGGCACGGGACGTACGACGACGAGCACGGGTACAGGGCCGTCGAGGCGGCCCTGCACGAGACGCCGGACTTCACCGCCGTCCTGGCCGGAACCGACGTGGTGGCCGCGGGCGCCATGCAGGCGCTGCGCGCGGCGGGCCTGCGGGTGCCCGAGGACGTCTCCATCGTCGGCTACGACGACATCCCGCTCGCCTCCCAGCTCACCCCCCAACTGACCACCGTGCACGTCCCGTACGAGGAGATGGGCCGCGTCGCGCTGCGCGCGGTGGCCGACCGGCGCGAGGGCGGCACGGGCCGCCGCAGGGGAAGCGACGGCGACCATCTCGTGCTGGGTACGCACGTCGTCGTGCGCGGCTCCGTGCAACCGCCACGGCGACGGTCGTGACACGGCACCTGCGGTTCTTGGTTTCGTAAACGGTTTCAGCTCAGGAGAACGTCGTTCCTGAGAACGCTTACTGCGCAGTACCAGGGTCGCTGTCAGCACCGTCACACTGCGCTGACCTGCACAGATTCTGGTGATGGGCGCCCAAGGTCACCCGGTGCGCCCGGACACGTGCCGGACAACCGGCCGTAACAATTTCCGGCCGCCCTCTTGCTAGAGGCCCCAAATCGTCCTACGGTCCACGGCAACCGCTTACTACCGATTCAGCTTGGCCGACCCCCCGCAACCGCGAGCCGACGGTTTTCCGGCCGCTGTTCCTGGCCAACACCGAGCCGCCGTCCTCTCGTTCTGAGAACGCCTACATTCCGAAGGATCACGGTCAGATGAACTTCACCAGCTCCCGGAGAAGGTTCGCCCACGCCGCCGTCGCGGGCATCGCGCTGACAGGTCTCCTCTCCGCCTGCGGCGGCGGATCCGGCACGGGGGGCTCCTCGTCCTCGGGTCCGGTCACCCTCCCCTTCTGGGGCTGGGCCAACGGCCAGGAGGCCGTCGTCAAGGCGTTCAACGCCAGTCACAAGGACGTCCAGCTCAAGTACACGAAGGTCACCGACCAGCTCACCATGCAGAAGCAACTGACCAACGCGGTCAAGGCCGGCAACGCGCCCTGCCTGCTGCAGAACACAGCCGAGTACGTGACGACCTGGGTGTCGCAGGGAGCGCTCGCCGACATCACGCAGTACGTCGGGTCGAGCAAGGACAAGTTCAACGCGGGGTCCTGGGCGAGCGGCCAGGTGCAGGGCAAGGTCTACGGCGTCCCCACCAGTTCGGCGCCCGACTTCACCATCTACCGCACCGACATCTTCGCCAAGTACGGCCTGAAGCCGCCTGCGACCTGGGACGACTTCATCGCGGCCGGCAAGGAGCTGAAGAAGCACGGCATCAAGATCACCAACTACGCCGGTGAGGACCCGAGCACCCTGGAGGTGCTGGCCATGCAGGCCGGGGCGCACTGGTACGCCATCGACGGCAACTCCTGGAAGGTGGACTTCCAGGACGAGGGCACCTTGAAGGCCGCCAAGGTGATCCAGGAGATCATCGACAACGACCTCGACTCCAAGCTGTCCTTCGCCGACTACGCGGCCGTGCAGCGCAACTACGACAACGGCGGCACCGCGACCCGGCAGATCTCCACCTGGCAGATGGCCGGAATGGTGCAGAACTTCACCAAGTCCAACGGCAAGTGGGCGCTGTCCCCCTGGCCGACCTTCGCGGGTGAGGCTCCCAAGACCCCGGCCGGCACCAACCAGAGCGGCGGGGTGACCCTGGTGACCAAACAGTGCAAGTACCAGAAGCAGGCCGCCGAGGCGGCGTTGTGGATGTCCACCGACCCGGGCGCGGTCAAGACGATGGCGAGCCCGGACACCGGCAACGGCGTGATGCCCGCGCTTGCCGACAGCAAGGCGTACGTGGACCAGGCGATCTCCGCCAAACTCCTCGGCCCGAACTACGAGCCCGCGAAGAAGATCGTGGCGGACAGCCTGAACACGGTCACCACGGACTGGACGTTCGGCCCGGACTGGACGGCGATGTTCACGGAGCTCCAGGCCGGCTGGGCCAAGGTGGTCAGCAAGCAGGAGAAGGTCACCGATCTGCTGGCGCACATGCAGCAGTGGACGGTGAACGACCTGAAGTCCCGCGGCATCAGCGTCAAGGGCTGAGGCACTCACGATGATTCGTTCTCTGCGCTGGAAGGGTGCCGCCTTCACGCTGCCCTTCCAGCTCGGCTTCGTCTTCCTGTATCTGCTCCCGATCGGGTACGCCGTCTACCAGTCGCTGTACCGCGAGCAGCAGTCCGGCCTGGGACTCGGCGGGGCCACCCGGCAGTTCGCCGGGCTGGACAACTACCGGCACGGCCTGACCGACCCGGCCTTCATGAGCGCCATCGGCCGGGTGGTGCTGTTCGCGTGCGTGCAGATCCCGGTGATGCTGGCCATCAGTCTGGTGCTGGCGCTGTTCCTGGACGCGCTCACCGCGAAGGCGGCCGGCCGGTTCCGGATCTTCCTGCTGGTGCCGTACATGATCCCGGGTGTGGTGGCCGCGATCGTGTGGGTCAACCTCTACAGCCCGGACGTGGGCCCGCTGACACCGCTCGGCAGGCTCTTCGGTTTCGACTGGAACTTCTTCGCGCCGTCGATGGTGTGGACGTCCATCGGCAACCTGCTCACCTGGCACGGCATCGGCTACAACATGGTGATCATCTACTCGGCGCTCCAGGGCGTCCCGCGCGAGCTGTTCGAGGCCGCGCGGCTCGACGGCGCCTCCGAGATCCGGATCGCGCGGAGCATCAAGGTCCCCCATGTGCGCGGCGCGCTGGTGCTGACGGGGCTGCTGTCGATCATCCAGATGCTGCAGATCTTCAACGAGCCCGCGCTGTTCCGTAACGTCACCCCGCAGACGGTCAGCGACAGCTTCACCCCGATCATGATCATCTACAACCAGGCGTTCAACGCCGGCAACTACCACTACGCGGCCGCCCTGTCGGTGCTGCTCGCGCTCATCCTCGGCGTGGCCTCCTTCCTCTTCTACCGGCTCACCTCGAGGGAGGCCGACTGATGCTGATGACCGAGTCCGGCACGAAGCGGCCCCCGGTCCGCACCGTGCGGCGGCTGGCCCGACCCGACCGTTCCTCCCGCTCGCGGGGTGGTCAGCGTTTCCTCCTGGTCGGCCTGGTCCTGGCCAGCGCCTACAGCCTGTTCCCGGTGTGGTGGCTGATCGTTGCCGCCACCAAGGACCGGGTGGGGCTGTACCAGACGAACGGCCTGTGGTTCTCGGGCTGGCACCTGTGGGACAACCTGCACCAGCTCTTCACGTACCACGACGGCATCTTCCTGCGCTGGACCGCCAACTCCTTCCTGTACGCCGGTGTCGGCTCCCTCGGCGGCACGCTCATCGCCCTGGCGACGGGTTACGGCCTCGCCCGCTTCGACTTCCCCGGCCGGGGGATGGTCTTCGCCTGCGTGGTGGGCTCGTTCCTGGTCCCGATCGCCCTGCTCACCCTGCCGCTCTACCTGCTGTTCTCGGCGATCGGGCTGGTCGACACGCCGTGGGCGATGCTGATCCCCTGCCTGATCAACCCGTTCAGCGTGTACCTGGCCAAGGTGTACACCGAGGCGACGATCCCGTTCGAACTGCTGGAGGCCGCCCGCATCGACGGCGCCGGGGAGCTGCGGATCTTCTTCAGCATCGTGCTGCGGATGATGACGACGGGCGGCGCCACCGTGTTCCTGCTGGCCTTCGTCAACACCTGGAACGCCTTCTTCCTGCCGCTGACCGTGCTGCGCGGCGAGAAGAACTGGACGCTGAACCTGGGCCTGTACAACTGGTCCGGGTACAGCCTGGAATCCGGCATCGATCTGACCAGCCTGGTGCTGACCGGTGCGCTGCTGTCCATCGTGCCCATGGCGATCATGATGGTGGCGATGCGCCGCTACTGGCGGACCGGAGTCACCCTGGGAGCACTCAAGTGACCGTGTTGCGCAACCCGGTGATCCGCGGCTTCGCCCCCGACCCCTCGCTGGTGCGGGTGGGCGACCGGTACTACGTGGCCACGAGTTCGTTCGAGTGGTTCCCGACGATCCCCATCCACCGCTCGCGCGATCTGGCGCACTGGGAGTACGCCGGTCATGTGCGGGGCGCGGCCCCCGGCGACTCACTGGCCGGAGTCCCCGACTCGGGGGGCATCTGGGCACCGTCGCTGAGCTGGGACGGCGAACGGTTCTGGATGGTCTACGCGATCGTCCGCTCGGTCGGCACGCCGTACTTCGACCTGGACACCTACGTCACCACGGCGACGGAGGTGGACGGGAAGTGGAGCGCGCCGCGGCGGGTCGCGAGCCATGGCTTCGATCCGGCGCTCTTCCATGACGGCGGACGGCTGTGGCTGCTCAACCTCCAGTACGATCCCCGCCCGGGCGGAGACCGTTTCGCGGGCATCGTCCTGACGGAGCTGGACCGCGCCACGCTCGCGCCGCTCGGTGACACCCATCTGCTGCTGCAGCACGAACGGCTGATCGAGGGACCGAAGCTGCTGCGGCGGGGCGACTGGTACTACCTGGTTCTGGCGGAGGGCGGCACGGGGTTCGAGCACGGGGTGCGGGTGGCACGCGGGCGTGCCCTCACCGGCCCCTACGAGCTGGACGACGCGGCTTTGCTGACGAGCCGGGACGATCCCTCACTGCCGTTGCAGAAGGCGGGACACGCGGAGCTGGTCGAGACGCCGGAGGGGGCGTGGGTCATGAGCCATCTGACGGCCCGTCCCCTGCGGACCCCGGACGGGCCCCGGTGCACCCTCGGGCGGGAGACGGCGATCCAGGTCGTGGCCTGGGACGCGGACGGCTGGCCCCGGCTGCGCCAGGGAGGCCGGCACCCGCTGGTCGAGGTCGAGGTCCCCACCCGTCCCGCCCGGGAGCCGCCGACGGCACGGCCCGAGCCGCTGTCCTGGCCGTGGAGCACCCTGCGCGGATACCCGGACCCGTCCTGGGCCGACACCACGACCCGCCCGGGCTGGATCCGGCTGCGCGGCCGTCAGGGCCCGGAGTCGCTGTGGGCGCAGAGCCTGCTCGCCCAGCGCATCACCGAGCACCGCGCGGAGGCCGAGGTCACGGTGGAGGCGGCGCCGCGCACCTTCACCCAGGCCGCCGGCCTCGTCCTGTGGTACGACACCCGGTCCTACCTCACGCTCGATCTGACCTGGGCGGAGCCCGACGGCGAGCCGCAGCGCGGCCAGCAGTGGCGGGGCGCCGGCCGTACCGTGCTCAGTCTGGTGGAGCGGGACGAGGCGGACGTCCGGCGGGTGGCGCTGGTCGACGTGGACGCGCACGGTCCGGTCACGCTGGGCGTCACGGTCGACGGCGCGGAGGCCCGTTTCTGGTTCCTGCGGGCAGGGACGCGCGTACCGGTCGGTCCGCCGCTCGACTTCAGTCGGCTGTCCGACGACCACGGCTCCCGGCTGCGGTTCACGGGAGCCTTCGCGGGCATCCACGCCCGCGACCTGGTCGACGCCGCGTTCACCGCCGACTTCACCGGCTTCCGTCTCACCTGCACGCCCCGGGTGACGGTGCTGGGGGGAGCGGAGCTGACGCGTCATCAGGCGTGAGGAGCGGTAGCCGCCCGCTCCGTGGAGAGCACTTGCGGTGGAAAAGACGGCGTCCCGTCGGCGACAGCCGGGGGCTGTGGCCGACGGGACGCGTCGGGGCCGGGTCGGTGAGCCCGGTCAGTGAGCCGGGGCGTCGGTGACGACGACCTCCTCGATGCTCCGCTCGATCTCCTCGGGCTGCGACGCGGTGGCCTTCGCCCAGTAGTAGACGGCGAGGGAGAACACGGCGACGACCACGATGTCCCACCACAGGCCGATGTGGCCCTGGCCGCCGAAGCCGCCCTGCCAGGAGATCAGGCCCATGCCCACCAGGTAGGCCGGCAGCCACTGGGCGGCCTTCCAGTCCAGACGGGGGGCGTCCGGCAGGTTCCTGCTCGTGGCGTACCAGGCGTAGGCGCCGAGGAGGACGTAGCCGAGGATGATCGCCACGCCGAGCCGCCACAGCGTGTCCCAGCCGGCCCAGTAGATGATGAGGTTGGCGACCACGAAGGACAGCGGCGCGATCACCTTGCCGGCGGGCAGGCGGTAGGGGCGCTCACGGCCCGGGAGGCGGTCACTGAAGACGCCGTAGGCCAGCGGCGCGCCGGCGTACATCAGGACGCTCGCGGAGGTGATGAAGCCGACCAGCTCCTGCCAGCTCGGGAAGGGCAGGAAGCAGATGATGCCGGTCAGGAAGGAGATGGCGAGGCCGAACCACGGCACGCCGCGGGCGTCGGTCTTCTCGAAGAGCTTGGGCGCGTAGCCGTTCTTGGACAGACCGTAGGAGACGCGCGAGGTGGCGGTGGTGTAGATCAGGCCGGTGCCTCCCGGGGAGATCACGGCGTCGATGTACAGGACCACGCCGAGCCAGCCGAGGCCGACCAGGGTCGCGAGGCCCGCCCAGGGACCGCTGATGCCCGGGAAGTCCAGCTTGGCCCAGCCGTGCGCGAAGGAGCTGACCGGCAGGGCGCCGATGAACACGACCTGGAGCAGTACGTAGATGACGGCGCCGATGGCGACCGAGCCGAGGGTGGCGCGCGGCAGGTCCCGCTTCGGGTCCCGGCTCTCGCCCGCCAGCTGGATCGCCTGCTCGAAGCCGAGCAGGGCGAAGATGATGCCGCTGGAGGAGATGGCGCTCAGCACGCCCTTGGCGCCGAACGGGGCGAAGCCGTGGGCGGTGAAGTTGTGCGGGTGGAAGTTGCCCACCGCGATGATGAAGATCGTGGCCAGCGGCACGGCGATCTTCCACCAGGTGGCGGCGCTGTTGGTGTGGGCGAGGACGCGCACACCGAGGAAGTTGACCAGGACGAAGACGGCCATCAGGAGGACGGCGACGATGAATCCACTGGTCGTCAGGGTGCCGTCGGCGTGCTGGAAGCCCTTGGCGAAGTGCCAGTGACCGGCGTAGCCGATCATCGCCTCGACCTCGATCGGTGCCACGGTCGCCGCCTGCAGCCAGGAGAACCAGCCGAAGGACATACCGGCCAGGCCGCCGAAGGCGTAGTGCGGGTAGCGGGCCGTGCCGCCGGCGACCGGGAACATTCCGCCGAGTTCGGCATGCACCAGCGCCAGGAGGACGATCGCCACCGCGCCGATCAGCCACGAGATGATCGCCGCGGGGCCCGCCATCACAACGGCCTTTTCGGCTCCGTAGAGCCAGCCGGAGCCGATGATGGACCCCACCGAGGCCCACATCAGTCCGATCAGGCCGACGTCCCGCCGCAGACCGGTCCGGTCGCGGGTGGCGTCAGGGGCTGCATGGTCCAGGTTCACCATGTCAAGGGCCTCTCACTATCTGAGCAGGGAATTAACGCGTAATTGGCGGCTCAGGGTAAGAACCGAGACCCGTTGGACAGAAGGTCGTCACCTGAAATTTGACTCTTCCAGGGGGACTTCCTTTACTCCTTCTTTGCGCAGGTCAGCGCGGCATCCGGAATGTCCGTATTCAGTCCGGGAATCCGAGAAGAAGGTAAGACAGGTCACACTTGTCGAGGCATTTGATCCGAGAAAGCGGTCATGCTCATGCCGGGTGGCCCGTACACGCCGGACGCGCTCGAGAACCTCCGCCCACGTGACCACCGCCTCATGAACACCGATACTGCCGACAGCGAGTGGACGCAGGAGGCTCCCATGAAGATGTTGATCAATGTCCCGGACACGGTCGTCGCCGACGCGTTGCGGGGCATGGCGGCCGCGCACCCCGAGCTGACCGTCGACGTGGAGAACAGGGTGATCGTACGGCGTGACGCGCCGGTCGCCGGAAAGGTCGCGCTCGTCTCCGGCGGCGGTTCGGGTCACGAGCCGCTGCACGGCGGCTTCGTGGGTCCCGGCATGCTGTCGGCGGCCTGCCCCGGCGAGGTGTTCACCTCCCCGGTGCCCGACCAGATGGTGCGTGCGGCGGCGGCCGTGGACAGCGGCGCGGGCGTCCTGTTCATCGTCAAGAACTACACCGGCGACGTGCTGAACTTCGACATGGCGGCCGAACTCGCCGAGGACGAGGGCATTCAGGTCGCGAAGGTCCTGGTCAACGATGACGTCGCCGTCACCGACAGCCTCTACACGGCGGGCCGGCGCGGCACCGGCGCCACCTTGTTCGTGGAGAAGATCGCGGGGGCGGCGGCGGACGAGGGGCAGCCGCTCGAGCGGGTGCAGTCCATCGCCCGGCAGGTCAACGAGAACTCGCGCAGCTTCGGCGTCGCCCTCAGCGCCTGCACCACTCCCGCCAAGGGCACCCCCACCTTCGACCTGCCACCGGGCGAGCTGGAGTTGGGCATCGGCATCCACGGTGAGCCGGGGCGGGAGCGACGCCCGATGATGACGGCGCGGGAGATCGCCGACTTCTCGGTGAACGCGGTCCTGGACGACCTTCAGCCGCGCAACCCGGTGCTGGTCCTCGTCAACGGCATGGGCGCCACCCCGCTGCTGGAGCTGTACGGCTACAACGCGGAGGTGCAGCAGGTGCTGTCCGAGCGTGGCGTCCCGGTGGCCCGCACGCTGGTGGGCAACTATGTCACCTCGCTCGACATGGCCGGTGCCTCGGTCACCCTGTGCCAGGTCGACGAGGAGCTGCTGCGGCTGTGGGACGCGCCGGTGAGCACACCGGCGCTGCGCTGGGGCCGGTGAGCGGCCCGCACACCGGGCCGGTCGCGGGGCAGACGAGTGAGGTCACCGTTCGTATCACGCAAGGAGATGCAGTGCTCGACGCCGACTTCTTCCGCCGTTGGATGACGGCGGCCGCCGCGTCCGTCGACCGCGAGGCGGAGCGGCTGACCGCGCTCGACTCGCCGATCGGCGACGCCGACCACGGCAGCAACCTGCAGCGCGGCTTCCGCGCGGTCACGGCCGCGCTGGAGAAGGAGGCGCCGGACACACCCGGTGCGACCCTCCAGCTCGCGGGCCGTCAGCTCATCTCGACGGTCGGCGGTGCCTCCGGCCCGCTGTACGGGACGCTGCTGCGCCGCACCGGCAAGGCCCTCGGGGACGCCGCCGAGGTGACCGAGCAGCAGCTGACCGACGCTCTGCGGCAGGGTGTGGACGCGGTGATGGGGCTGGGCGGAGCCGCGCCCGGTGACAAGACCATGGTCGACGCCCTGGTGCCGGCGGTGGACGCGCTCGGCACCTCCTTCCGGGCGGCGGCGGCCGCCGCCGAGGAGGGCGCCGTGGCGACGACCCCGTTGCTGGCCCGCAAGGGCCGGGCCAGCTATCTGGGTGAGCGCAGCATCGGGCATCAGGACCCCGGCGCCACCTCCTCGGCCCTGCTGATCGCCGCGCTCGTGGAGGCCTCCGGTGAGTGACGGCACGGAGAAGCTGGTCGGGATCGTGCTCGTCTCGCACAGCCCGGCGGTCGCCGAGTCGGTCGCGAAGCTGGCGACGGCTCTGTCGGGCGGCGGAGCCACCGCGCCCATCGCGGCGGCGGGCGGCACGGTGGACGGCGGGTTCGGAACCAGCTCCGAGCTGGTGTCCGCCGCGGCGGCCTCCGTCGACCGGGGCGCGGGGGTCGCCGTACTGGCCGACCTGGGCAGCGCGGTGCTGACCGTGAAGGCGCTGCTCGCCGAGGGCGACGAGCTTCCGGCGAACACGAGGCTGGTCGACGCCCCGTTCGTCGAGGGCGCGGTCGCGGCGATGGTCACGGCGTCGACGGGCGCGGACCTGGCGGCGGTGGAGGCGGCGGCCGGGGAGGCGTACTCCTACCGGAAGGAGTGACGGGACAACCCCCGATCGCGGGCATGGTGCGGCCGAGGACCGGGGCGGAACGGGGCCCCGGCCCTCGGCCGCGTTCGCCGGCGCGGGAAGCGACGACAGCGGACCGCGCCGTCGGCACGAACTGACCTGGGAGGCAAGCGAGTTCACGCCGCGTGGAGCACCAGCATACGTAGCCCCGCGGCCCTCGGGCCAATGCCGCCCCGGCCACGGGCCCCGGTTGAGCTGTCCGGGTGCGGGCGGATCCGCTATTCGGGTGCGGGCAGCTCCTGGAACTCCTCCAGGGCGTGGGTGAGCCACTGGATCCAGAAGGTCTCCAGGTCGATGCCCGCCCGCAGCACCAGATGCTGGAGACGGTCCCGCGCCGAGTCGTGGCCGGGCCCGAAGTCGCGTGCCTCGATCTGCCGGTACTCGGCCAACTGCTGCCGGTGCAGGTCCAGATGGCGGCGCAGGTCCGCCTCCAGCCCCTGGGTGCCGACGACGGCGGCGGCGCGCAGCCGCAGCAGCAGCACGTCCCGGTGGGGCTTGGGCTCCTGGGAGGCGGCCGTCCAGCGGGCGAGTTCGGCGCGGCCGGCGGGCAGGACCTCGTACGACTTCTTCTGCCCGCGGGCCGGCTGCTCCGCCGGCAGCGCGCGGATCAGGCCGTCGCTCTCGAGACGTCCCAGCTCGCGATAGATCTGCTGGTGGGTGGCCGACCAGAAGTAGCCGATCGACCGGTCGAACCGACGGGTCAGTTCCAGCCCCGACGACGGCTTCTCCAGCAGGGCGGTCAGGATCGCGTGCGGGAGGGACATGGCCTCATCCTAGGGACCGGCTCCCAGCGCCTACAGCGCCGCCGCCAGTTCCGTGCCCTGCTTGATCGCACGCTTGGCGTCCAGTTCGGCCGCCACGTCGGCGCCGCCGATGAGGTGCGGGGTGCGGCCCGCGGCGAGCAGCTCCTCGTACAGGTCGCGGCGCGGGTCCTGCCCGGTGCACAGGACGATCGTGTCCACCTCGAGGACGCGGCTTTCGCCGTCCACGGTGATGTGCAGCCCGCCGTCGTCGATCCGGTCGTAGCGGACGCCCGGCACCATGGTCACGCCCCGGTGCTTCAGCTCGGTGCGGTGGATCCAGCCGGTGGTCTTGCCGAGCCCGGCGCCGACCTTGGACGTCTTGCGCTGCAGGAGGTGGACGGTGCGCGGCGGGGCGGGCCGCTCGGGGGCGGCGAGGCCGCCGGGGGCGCGGTAGTCCATGTCGACGCCCCAGTGTCGGAAGTACGTCGCCGGGTCCTCGCTCGCCTTGTCGCCGCCGTCGGTGAGGTACTCCGCCACGTCGAAGCCGATGCCGCCCGCGCCGAGGATCGCGACGCGGTCCCCGACGGGCGCGCCGTCCCGCAGCACGTCGAGGTAGCCGAGGACGCTGGGGTGGTCGGCGCCGGGGATGTCGGGGGTGCGGGGGGTGACGCCGGTCGCCACGACGATCTCGTCGTAGTCGGAGAGGTCACCGGCGGCGACAGGGGTGTTCAGCCGGAGGTCCACACCGCGCAGGTCGAGCTGGGTGCGGAAGTAACGCAGGGTCTCGTCGAACTCCTGCTTGCCCGGCACCTTGCGGGCCACGTTGAGCTGGCCGCCGATCTCGCCCGCCGCCTCGTAGAGCGTGACGTCGTGGCCGCGCTCGGCGGCGGAGACGGCACAGGCGAGTCCGGCGGGACCGGCGCCGACGACCGCCACGCGCTTGCGCAGCCGGGTCGGGGAGAGGACGAGCTCGGTCTCGTGGCAGGCGCGCGGGTTGACCAGGCAGGAGGTGATCTGCCCGCTGAAGGTGTGGTCGAGGCAGGCCTGGTTGCAGCCGATGCAGGTGTTGATGGTCTCCGGCCGCCCGGCCGCGGCCTTGGCGACGAAGTCGGGGTCGGCGAGCATCGGGCGGGCGAGGGACACCATGTCGGCGTACCCCTCGGCGAGCAACTGCTCGGCCGTCTCGGGGGTGTTGATGCGGTTGGTCGTCACCAGCGGGATGGAGACGGCGCCCATGACCTTCTTGGTCACCCACGCGTACGCGCCGCGCGGCACGGACGTGGCGATGGTGGGGATACGGGCCTCGTGCCAGCCGATGCCGGTGTTGATGATCGTGGCTCCGGCGGCCTCCACCGCCTTGGCGAGGGTGACGACCTCCTCCAGGGACGAGCCGCCGGGGACGAGGTCCAGCATGGAGAGCCGGTAGACGACGATGAAGTCCTCACCGACGGCCTCGCGGACGCGGCGCACGATCTCGACCGGGAAGCGCGTCCGGTTCTCGTACGAGCCGCCCCAGCGGTCGGTGCGCCGGTTGGTCCCCGCCGCGATGAACTCGTTGATGAGGTAGCCCTCGGAGCCCATGATCTCCACGCCGTCGTACCCGGCTTCCCGGGCCAGGCGGGCGGCGCGCGCGTAGTCGTCGATGGTCTGCTCGACCTCGGCGTCGGTGAGGGCGTGGGGGACGAACGGGCTGATCGGGGCCTGGAGGGCGCTGGGGGCGACGAGGTCGCGGTGGTAGGCGTAGCGGCCGAAGTGCAGGATCTGCATCGCGATCCGCCCGCCCTCGCGGTGCACGGCGTCGGTGATGACGCGGTGCTGTTCGGCCTCCGCCCCGGTGGTGAGCTTGGCGCCGCCCTCGTACGGGCGTCCCGCCTCGTTGGGGGCGATACCGCCGGTGACGATGAGCCCCACTCCCCCGCGCGCCCGTTCGGCGTAGAAGGCGGCCATGCGCTCGAAGCCGCGCTCGGCCTCTTCCAGGCCCACGTGCATCGAGCCCATGAGCACACGGTTGGGCAGCGTGGTGAAGCCCAGGTCGAGCGGGGTGAGCAGGTTCGGGTAGCGGCTCATGGGGCCCTCCGTGCGGCGTGTCGTGCGTCTGTTGTAGAGGACGAGCGCCTGTTTTTGCAACTAGTTGCACAAAGCCGGAGGGGCTCGGCGGGACGAGCGGCTCTCCTCAGTCCACGTCCACGTCGTCGAAGAGGTCGAGCATCCGGGTCAGCACACGCAGACATGCCTGCAGATCGGCGTCGGTGAGGTCGCCGCGCACCTGCCGCAGCAGGGCGTACTCGCGGGCGGTGACGGCGTCGATCACCGCTCGGCCCTCGTCCGTGAGCCGGAACAGCGGGGAACGCTTGTGGGCGGGGTTCGGCATGCTCTCCACCAACCCGCGTGCCGCCGCCTCGTTGACCATCCGCTGCACGAACTGCCTGCTGAGCGCCTGGGCGCGCCCCATCTGCGGGACGGTCATGGGCCCGTTCCCGCACAGCAGGGCGAGAACGGCGCGCACACCGACGGAGACGCCCTCGATCGCCTCGGCCTGTTCGACCTTGCGTTGCACCCGCCGGTACAGCGGGCCCACGAGGGCGAAGACCTCCATGAGACGGGGGGCGAGGACATCCGGAGCGAGTGGCGCGTTCTGGTCGGTCACACTCGCGATTATGACACCCCGGTTGTCAAGTATGCGAGAAAATGACACCTTGGTTGTCATGACGGAGAGCGTGGAGACACTGAAGACGTTCGAGACCGAGGACGGCCCGCTGGCCTATCGCGACGAGGGCGCGGGGCCGCCGCTGGTGCTGCTGCACGGCGGCTTCGTCGACCACCACATGTGGGACGACCAGATCCCCGTGTTCGCCCGCACTCACCGGGTGATCGCCCCGGACGCACGCGGCCACGGGGCGTCCTCCAACGCGACCCGGCCGTTCCGCCCCACCGACGACCTCGCCGCGCTGCTGCGCCACCTCGGCACCGGTCCCGCCGTCCTGGTCGGGCTGTCGATGGGCGGAGCGGTCGCCGTGGACACCGCTCTGGAGCACCCCGACCTCGTCCGCGCCCTCGTCGTCAGCGGCGTCGGCACGAGTGAGCCGGAATTCCGGGACCCGTGGACGCAGGCCCTCAACGCCGCGTACTGGCACGCACTCGGCGTCGGCGACATCGACGCCTTCCTGGACGCGTTCGCACAGTTCATCTACGGTCCGCAGCGCACGGCCGAGGACGTCGACCCCGAAGTCGACCGGCGCGTACGGGAGATGGCCCGGTCGACGATCGGCAAGCACACCCGCGACGAGCCGGACCACCGGGTCCCCGTCACCGACACCTGGGCCCGCGCCGCGACGATCGAGGTGCCCGTGCTGGCCGTCAACGGCGGCGCCGACTCCCCCGACCACATCGGCATGGCCGAGCGCCTGGTCCGCATCGTCGCCCACGGCCGGGCCACGGTCGTGGAAGGCACCGGGCACTATCCCAACATGGAGCGGCCAGACGCCTTCAACGCGATCGTCGGGGAGTTCCTGCGGTCGACGGCCGGCTAGCGCCCCGCGACGGGGGAACGCCGCCCGTTGGGGCACTAGCGCCGGGTGCCGATCAGGACGTTGGCGTACAGCTCCTCCGAGACGGAGAGCCGGGCGTCGAGGCCGGCGTGGGCGAACGCCTCGAGGGCGGAGGGGACTTGGCGTTCGCTCGTCTCGACGAGCAGACGGCCGCCGGGGGCGAGCCAGGCTGAGGCCTCCGCGGTGACCCGGCGCAGCACCTCCAGGCCGTCGAAGCCGCCGTCCAGAGCGGACAGGGGCTCGTGGTCGCGGGCCTCCGGGGGCAGCAACGGGACCTCGTCCGTGGGGACGTAGGGAACGTTGGCGGTCAGGACGTCGACGCGGCCGCGCAGCTCGTCGGGGAGCGCGGCGAACAGGTCGCCCTCGTGGACCCGGCCGCCGTACGCGGCGACGTTGCGGCGGGCGCAGCGCACGGCGGCCGGGTCGATGTCGGCGGCGTGGAGTTCGGGCCCGTCCAGCCCGGCCGCCAGGGCCGCGCCGACCGCGCCCGAGCCGCAGCACAGGTCGACGACGAGCGAGGCGCCGCGCCCGAGGGCGAGGGCCTGGTCGACGAGGAACTCGGTGCGGCGGCGGGGGACGAAGACGCCCGGCTCCACCGCGATGCGCAGGCCGTGGAACTCCGCCCAGCCCAGGACGAGTTCGAGGGGGAGCCCGGCGACGCGCCGGGCGACCATGTGAGCGGCCTCGTCGGGGGTGCGGGCGGTGGACAGGATCAACTCCGCCTCGTCCTCGGCGAAGACACAGCCGGCGGACCGCAGCGCGGAGACGACGTGGGAACGTGACAGTGGTGGCATGGAGCCGGGAAAGCCTTTCGGTGGACCGAAGGGCGCCCTCGCGCTCACCCGGCGGCGGTGATCCGCGCCGTCCTGAGGGGAGAGAGCACCCGAGCCGACACAGCGGTAATGGGACTCACCTCCTCGGCCGCACCGGCCGGGACGGTCCACGGCCAGGACGGTCACCTTAGCAGGAGGGACGCAGCCCTGCGTCGGCCGCGGAGGCCCCCGCCCCGATTCAAGTTGTACTCTACAACTGGAGGAACAGGGAGGTCCCGTGCAGCCAGGGCACGCCACGGCCGCGTCCGCGGCGGAAGCCGCCGTCGAGACCATTCAGCGCGAGATGACGGCGTTCGCCCGGCGCGCCCGGGCCTCGGCGGGACGCATGCACCCGGAGCTGTCCCTGGTGTCGTACACGCTGCTCGGGCACCTGGAGGAGAGCGGCGGCTGCCGGGCGACGGACCTGGCCGCGCACTACGCCCTGGACAAGTCCACGGTGAGCCGACAGGTGGCCGCGCTGGAGCGGGCCGGACTGATCGAGCGGCGGCAGGACCCGCAGGACCACCGGGTCCAGGTACTTCAACTGACCGGAGCGGGCACGCGGATCCTCGCCCAGGTCACGGAGAGCCGCCGGGAGGCGTTCCGGGAGCGGCTCGCGGGCTGGCCGGAGGAGGACCTGGGGCGCTTCGCGGACTACCTGGTGCGGTACAACGCGGCCGCTGCCGCCCTGCCGGTCGCGCCGCCCGCCACGGCTGACGCCTGACGGCCGGCGGCGGGGGCCCGCCTGTGCGGACCCCCCGCCCGAGTGGCCGTCAGATGCCCACCACCTGCTCGTCCCCCAGCCGCTCGGGGACCCGCGCCGACAGGAACCTGGTCCTGCGGCGCAGGCGGAAGCCGAGGGACTCGTAGAGACGGATGGCGCCCGTGTTGCCCGCGCCGGTGTGCAGGAACGGGGTCTCGCCACGCTCGCGGATGCCGTGCGCGACCGCCAGGACCAGCCGGCCGGCCAGCCCCTGCCCGCGGAAGGCCGGGTCGGTGCACACGGCGCTGATCTCGGTCCAGCCGGGCGGGTGCAGCCGTTCGCCCGCCATGGCGACCAGGGCTCCGCCCCGGCGGATGCCGAGGTAGGTGCCCAGTTCGATGGTGCGCGGCAGGAACGGGCCGGGCCGGGTGCGCGCCACCAGGTCCAGCATCTCCGGCACGTCGGCCGGGGTGAGCCGTGTCGCCTCCGGGTCGGGTGCCGCGGCGATCCCGGCGTCGACGAGCTGCACGCCGTCGATCGAGAAGGTGATGTCCCAGCCGTCCGGGATCTCCCCGTGGAAGCCGGCGAGCGGCGCCTCGGCGCCCGGGCCCGCGAGCGCCGCGAGGTCGGCCCAGTCGTCGGCGTCCGGCTCGGCGGGCAGGCCCACCCACGGTGAGACGTCGACGGGGTAGCGCAGGACGCGGCCCCGGCGTTCCGCGAAACGGGCGTGCGGACCGGTCAGCGAGGCGAGCGCCGGGTTGTCGAGGACGTGGTCGCTCATGCGGCGACCTCGATCACGACCTTGCCGCGGGCGTGCCCGCCCTCCACCAGGCGCAGGGCCTGCCCGGCCTGTTCGAGCGGGAAGGTCCGCGTGACGTACGGGTCCAGGTCGCCCGCCACCACCAGCCGTGCCACCTCCTCGAGCACGGCGGCGGTACGGGCCCGCACCACCCGGGCGCCGCCCAGCCGCTCGACGTCCTCCTGCGCCGCCCCCGCGGTGATCAGCTTCGAGCGGTCGGTCAGCAGGGTCGCCGCCTCCTCCAGCACCTCCCCGCCGACGAGGTCGTAGACGCCGTCGACGCCGTCCGGGGCGGCCGCCCGCACCCGCGCGGCCAGATCCGGACCCGAGGGGACGTGGACGGCGCCGAGCTGCTCGACGAAGTCCTTATTGCCCTCGCTCGCCGTGCCGACGACGCGCAGGCCGAAGGCGCGGGCGATCTGCACGGCCGCGACGCCGACTCCCCCGCCGGCGCCGGTGACCAGCAGGGTCGCGCCGGCGGGCAGACCGAGCTGCCGAACGCCGTCGTAGGCCGTCGCCGCGGCGACCGGCAGGACCGCGGCGTCCGTGAGGGACAGGCCGTCCGGCACGTGCGCGGTCACCGCCGTGGGCAGCAGCGCGTACTCGGCGTATCCGCCGGCCACCGTGTTGCCGAAGACCGCGTCCCCGACGGAGAAACCGGTCACGCCCTCGCCGATCTCCTCGACGATGCCGGCGGCCTCGTTGCCGAACACCACGGGGAACTCGGGCGCGTCGGTGTCACCGGGGCGCCGGTAGCCCGTACGCAGCTTCCAGTCGACCGGGTTGACGCCCGCCGCGCGCACCGCGACGAGGAGCTGTCCGGGGCCGGGGCTCGGCCGGTCAGTGTCGACGGGCGTCTCCGTCTCCGGGCCGCCGTAGCGGGTGTATGCGTACGCCTTGGGCATGTCCTGCCTCTCTCTCCTTCACTGCCGCCGTAGAGCGCAAGGAAGATCAGGGGGCGGCTATTCCCGGGCCTGCGGAGCGTTCATACGCCTGCAACGACCGGCCCGGCTCCCCGGTCCGCGGGCCCCGGCGCGGCAGCGGGCCGAGGTTTCGAGGCCACGGGTCCGGGAACTTCGCCCCCAGAGGGAGAATGGGCATAAAAGCCGCTTCACAAGCCGCTTCGTGTCGGACACGTCCCTGTCGTGGACGGTCCCGCCCCGGGCGACGGAAGGTGCCCCCGGGCCACGCGCCGAGTGGCGACGCCCGCCGCGCACCGGTCCGCCGACGGGGCACGGCGGCAGGGAGGTCGAGATGCGAACCCGGGTGCGCGGCTGGCGCTGGAAGCGCAATCCGCTGCGCCGCCGTTGTGATGTCGTCGAGGCGTGGACGGCGCTGATCGTCGCCGTGCTGCTGTGCGTCGGGGCGCCGCTCGTCGGTGCGGCCGTGGGCTGGAGGGCGTACGACCAGGGGCGCGCGACGCAGGTGACCCAGCGCGCCGAACGCCATCAGGTGGCCGCGGTGCTCGCCCAGGACCCCCCGGCCGCGGCGCCCTCGACGCAGAGCGGGAAGCAGCCCCTGTACCCGGCGAAGGTGCGCTGGAGCGAGCCGGGCAAGGGCACGCTGACCACGATCGCCGACGTCCCGGCGGGTGCGCGCAGCGGCGACCGGGTGCCGGTGTGGGTGGACTCCACGGATCGCGGGGTCGCCCCGCCGCCGAGTGACGGCGCGGTGTGGCAGCGCGCCGTGACGGCCGGTGTGTGGGCCGCGGGCGGCATGGCCGGGACGGTGCTCCTGGCCCGCGCCGTGACCAGGCGGGTCGCCGAGCGGCACCGCATGGCGGAGTGGGAGGCCGAGTGGGCCCGCACCGGGCCGGAGTGGCGGCGTCGGACGGCCTGACGCACAGCGGGTGGCGCATCGAGGTCTGGCGGGGCCCCGGTGGCCACCGTACGGTGTGATCATCCGCACCCGACGTCAAAGGTGGTCCTTCATGGCCCTGTTCGACCTCCCGCTCGACGAACTCCGCGAGTACCGCAGCGCGTCCGTCGAGCCCGCGGACTTCGACGCGTTCTGGACGAAGACGCTCCAGGAGGCCCGCGAGCACGACCTGGACGCCCGTTTCGAGCCCGTCGAGACGGGGCTGAAGACGGTCCAGGTGTACGACGTGACGTTCGCCGGGTTCGGCGGTCACCCGGTGAAGGCGTGGCTGACCGTGCCGGTCTCCGTGGAGGGCCCGCTGCCGACGGTCGTGGAGTTCGTCGGCTACGGCGGCGGGCGCGCCCTGCCGCACGAGCATCTGCTGTGGGCGTCGGCGGGTTTCGCGCACTTCGTGATGGACACGCGGGGCCAGGGCAGCGGATGGGGCGGCGGTGAGACACCGGACCCGGTGGGCAGCGCTCCGTCCTTCCCGGGGTTCATGACGCGCGGCGTCGAGGACCCCGAAAGCTACTACTACCGGCGGGTGTTCACGGACGGGGTGCGTGCCGTCGAGGCCGCCCGCGCGCATCCGCTGACCGACGCCTCCCGTACCGCGGCCCTCGGCGGCAGCCAGGGCGGCGGTATCACGATCGCGGTCGGCGGTCTCGTACCGGACCTCGCGGCCGTCGCACCGGACGTGCCGTTCCTGTGCGACTTCCCGCGCGCGACGACGATCACGGACCGGCATCCGTACCGGGAGATCGGCAGCTACCTCAAGACGCACCGCGGCCGCACCGAGCAGGTGATGCGGACCCTGTCGTACTTCGACGGCGTGCACTTCGCCGCGCGCGGCCGGGCGCCCGCGCTGTTCTCGGTGGCGCTGGAGGACCAGACGTGTCCGCCGTCGACGGTGTTCGCCGCGTTCAACGCGTGGGCGCACGAGGAGAAGGCGATCGAGGTGTACGACTTCAACGACCACGAGGGCGGCGGGGCTCACCAGCAGGCGGCCAAGTTGCGCTGGCTGCCGGCCCGTTTCTGACCGGCGGGCACGGGTCCGGCCGCGGCGCGCGGGCGGGTCAGGTGCGGGTGGCCACGATCAGCCGGCAGCGCGGGCTGCCGTCGGGCCGGTGGCCGAAGTCCGTCAGCGCCCGGTGCTCCACGGTGAATCCGGCGCGGGCCAGCTCGCGCCGGACGTCACCGAAGCGGAACGTCCGGTAGTACATCACGAACGGCGGCCGCCACAGGGCGTTGCGCACCCGCATCACGGTGTCGAAGCCGAGCAGCGCCCAGTACCAGGGCGAAGCCGGGGAGGGCAGGGCGCCGATGGGGAACACGAACCGTCCGCCGGGCCGCAGCACCGAGTGGACCTGCCGGAACAGGCCGGGCAGCTCACTCGGCAGGAAGTGCCCGAACGCGCCGAAGCTCACCGCCAGGTCGAAGGCGGGGCCGAAGGGCAGGGCGCGGGCGTCGCCACGCACCCAGGCGACGCGCGGTGGCACGTCGGACGGCACCCGGGCGCGGGCGACGGCCAGCATGCCCGCGCTGAAGTCGACGCCGGTGACGCTCTCGCGGCAGACCGTGCGCAGCACCTCGGCCCCGGCGCCCGTGCCGCAGCACAGGTCGAGTCCGTGCGCGAAGGGCCCCATCGCCTTCAGCTCCCCCGCGACGGCGTCCAGCACGGTGTCCGGGGTCCTGAACGGGGTGTGGTCGAACTTGGGCGCGAGCAGGTCGTAGCCGCGCTCGACCGACGACAGCGCCTGGACGGTCAGCTCGCGGAGGGTGGGACCGTGCGGGGAGAACATCGGCATCAGCTTACGGGGACGGATCGCCCGGCGCAGGGACACCCCGGTTCGCCGCGGCCGCAGCGGCGGGCGCAGCGGGTGGAATTGACACGCCTCTGACGAGGCGTCAGCCGAATCCTCCCGTGGTGCGACCCCGCTCCCGTCGTGCCGATCCCGCTCCCGTCGTGCCGATCCCGCTTCCGTCGTGCCGATCCCGCTTCCGCCAGTGCCGATCCCGCTCCCGTCGTGCCGATCCCGGTCACGATCCGGCCATCCGGAGAACGCCCCGCGCCCCGAGCGCGGGCCCGCGTGCCGAGGCGGTCGAGGAGGCCGGCTCCAGCGGCTCGCACTGCGCACGGGTGCCCGACCGTCGCGCCGTGCGGACACATGCGGCAGGTTACGCTGGCACTGAGGGTGAGGTGAGCCGCCCGTGGACCCCGTGCCCGGCAGGCCCGAAGATCTCGTGCGGGCCCTCAGGGCCGCCGGGATCAGGGACGAGCGGCTGCTCGAAGCCGTGCGGAGGACACCCCGGGCACGGTTCGTCCCGGCCGAGCGGGCGGACTCCGCCTACCGTGACGTACCCGTTCCGATCGGGCAGGGGCAGGTCACCACGCAGCCGTCGCTGTCCGCCGTCATGATCGAGAGCCTGGAGCTGGGCGGAGGCGAGCACGTCCTCGAGGTCGGTACCGGCCTCGGTTTCCAGACCGCGCTGCTCGCCCGGCTGGCCGGCGACGTGGTCAGCATCGAGATGCGGCCGGACATCGCCCGGCAGGCGCGCCGCAATCTGGCGGGGCAGGGCGTGCGGAACGTGGAGCTGCGGGTCGCCGACGGCAGCGGCGGTGTGCCGGACCGCGCCCCCTACGACGCGGTGATCGTGTCGGCCGCCTTTCCGGAGGTGCCCGAGCCGCTGGTCGCGCAGCTACGGCCGTCCGGGCGTCTGGTGCAGCCGATCGGGCCGGGCGGACACGAGCAGGTGGTGTGCTTCGTGCGCACCGCGTCGGGACTGCGGCAGTGGCGGATCCTGACCGCGGCCTACTTCGTCCGGCTGCGGGGGCGGTACGGCTTCCCGCCGGACGACACGGACGGCACCTGAGGCGGGAACACACCGCGCCCCCTCCGCGTTCTCCCCGGCAGAACCGCCCGGTGCTACAGTGCGGTGAGCACCTGTGTACGCCCCGTCCCGGGCGCCGGTGCCTGCTTCTCTCCGTTCGCGGTCCCGCCCGTCGTCTCCGACCGGCGCACCGGCTTTCCGCCACCACCTCGCCAGGCAGCGCGCTGTACGCCGTACCCGAGGTGCCGTTCCCGCCGCAGCGAGGCGTGATCACGCCGCCTCCCGGCCCTTCTCCCCTTCCCTCTCCTTCATCCCCCTCTTCCTCTTCCTTCCGTTCGTGAAAGGACCTCCATGACCACCACACTCGAACACCCCCCTGTCCAGCAGGAGCGAACGCCGCAGACCGTGACCGGTGTCCTCGACATCGACACCGGCGGGAAGGGTCACCTGCGGGGCGAAAGCTGCCTCGCCTCGCCCGCCGACCTCCCCGTCTCCCCCGCCCTGATCCACCGTCACGGCCTGCGCAAGGGCGACACCCTCTCCGGCACCCGCACCGGGCGCTCCCTCACCGAGGTCGAGCTGGTCAACGGCCGGACCCCGAAGGACCTGCGCGGCCGTCCGCACTTCCGCGACCTGACCCCGCTGCACCCGCACGAGCGGCTGCGGCTCGAGCACCCGGCGGCGGGCCTCGGCGGACGGGTCATGGACCTCCTCGCGCCGGTCGGCAAGGGCCAGCGCGGGCTGATCGTGGCTCCTCCCAAGACCGGCAAGACCGTGCTGCTCCAGCAGATCGCCGCGGCGGTCGCCGGCAACCACCCGGAGTGCCGCCTGATGGTGGTGCTGCTCGACGAGCGGCCCGAGGAGGTCACCGACATGCGGCGCTCGGTGCGCGGCGACGTGTTCGCCTCCACGTTCGACCGCACGCCCAGGCAGCACATCGCGCTCGCCGAACTGGTCGTCGAGCGCGCCAAGCGGCTGGTCGAGCAGGGGCAGGACGTCGTCGTCCTGCTGGACTCGCTGACCCGGTTGTGCCGGGCGCACAACAACGCGGCCTCCTCCGGTGGCCGCACCCTCAGCGGCGGCGTCGACGCATCCGCCCTGCACGGCCCGAAGCGGTTCTTCGGCGCCGCCCGTCTGACCGAGGAGGGCGGTTCCCTCACCATCCTGGCCACGGCCCTGGTCGAGACCGGATCCCGGGCGGACGAGTTCTTCTTCGAGGAGCTGAAGAGCACCGGCAACATGGAGCTGCGCCTCGACCGTGCCCTGGCCGCGCGGCGCATCCACCCGGCCGTCGACATCGCCGGGTCCGGCACCCGGCGCGAGGAACTGCTGCTGTCCGCCAGCGAGTTGTCGGCCGTTCGAGGGTTGCGGCGCGCCCTGCAGTCACAGGGGCAGTCCGCCGTGGAGACCCTGCTGGAGCGGATGCGGGCGACGCCCGGCAACGCGGCCTTCCTGCGCCAGGTCCAGCCCACGCTTCCGGCCGGCTGAATCCCCGCCGGCCGGACACGTCCCGACGTCAGGCATCCGGGTGGACGATGCCGCCACTCGGCTCACGCCGACCGGGCGGAGACGCACCGAGCGTTCCTACGGTGTCCGGTATGAGCATCGGATTCTCGTCTCGCGCCCTCGTCTCCTGCTGCGCTCTCGGTGCGGTCGCCATGGCGGCCCTGGCGCCGCTCCCCGCCGTCGCTCGCACGGGCACCGGCGCCGGCGCCCCCGGGCCCGCCGCGTCGCAGCCGCCGCTCCTGTACGGGCCCGGAACCCAGGTGCGGCCGCGCTCGGATGCCCCCGAGGTGCCGTACGTGTCGGCGCTGTCGTGGCTGGTGGCCGACGCGGACACCGGCGATGTGCTCGCCGCGCACGACGCCCACCTTCCCCTGCCGCCAGCGAGCACCCTCAAGACGCTGTTCGCGCTCACCGTGCTGCCGGCGCTGCCCGCCGGCACCCGGCACACCGTCAAGGCGCCGGAACTGCGGGGCATCGGGCCAGGCAGCAGTCTCGTCGGCGTCAAGGAGGGCCTCACCTACCGGGTGAGCGACCTGTGGAAGGGCGTCTTCCTGCACTCCGGCAACGACGCGGTGCACGTGCTGGCCGCGCTCAACGGCGGCGTGCCGGCCACCGTCCGCCAGATGCAGGCCAAGGCCCGGCAACTGGGCGCCCTCGACACCCATGTGGTCTCCCCCGACGGGTACGACGCTCCCGGACAGGTGTCGTCGGCGTACGACCTCGCGGTGTTCGGACGGGCCGGGCTGCACAATCGGGACTTCGCACGCTACTGCTCCCTCGCGGAGTCGACGTTCCCCGGTGACGGCGGGTCGTACGGGATCCGGAACACCAACCGGCTGCTGACCGGCGCGGACGGTGTCGCGCGCTACCCGGGGCTGCTCGGCATCAAGAACGGCTACACCAGCAACGCCGGCAACACCCTCGTGGCCGCGGCCCGCCACGGTGGGCGCACCCTCGTGGTGACGGTGATGAACCCTCAGCGGGGCGGCGGGCTCGCGGTCTACGAGGAGGCCCGCTCGCTGCTCGACTGGGGCTTCGAGGCCGCCGGGCGGGTGACACCGGTCGGCTCGCTGCTGCCCGAGGGCTCGCGCGCGGCGCGGTCCGGTCCCACCGCGCTGCCGACGGTGACGCCCCGCAAGGAGGACGACGCCCCGTCCGCCTGGCCGGAGGCGGCGACGCTCGCGGGCGCCGTCGGTCTCGGTACGGGCGCGGCGGTCGCGCTGGCGCTGCGGCTGCTGGGCAGGCGGCCGAAACGGGGCTGACCGACCGGCAGCCCGAGCAGCAGGCCGAGGGTGATCCAGGTGTAGGTGTTGCTGCCCACGAAGCCGTCGATCCCGGACGAGTCGTGGAACCACAGCCACACCACGCTGGTGCACAGCACCGTGTACAGGGCGGCCGCGGTGCGCAGCCGGCGTGCGTGCACCAGGACGGCGAACGACGGCAGCAGCCACACCAGATGGTGCACCCAGGTGATCGGGGAGATCAGGCAGGCGGTGAGCCCGGTGAGCGCGAAGGCGGCCCGCCAGTCCCCGGCCCGCAGCGCGCGGTGCGCGCGCCACGCCCACACCGCGAGGATCAGGACGACGGCCAGTGCCCAGGCGGCCCGGCTCGGATCGTCCGGTGCCGCCAGCCGGGCGAGGACGCCCTGCAAGGACTGGTTGGAGACATAGTCGAGGCGGCCGATGCGCGTGGTGTCCCAGACGGCGCTGGTCCAGTAGAAGTGCGAGGCGTTGGGGGTCGCCCACGCCGCCAGCAGGGTGGCGGCCCCCGCGACGGCGGTGGCGACGGCGGCGGCCCGCCATCTGCGGGCGAGCAGCAGCAGACCGATGAAGACCACCGGGGTGAGCTTGACGGCCGCCGAGAGCCCGATACCGGCCCCCGCCCAGCGCCCGCGCCCGGTGGACAGCAGCCAGGCGTCGGCGAGCACGAGCGCCAGCAGCAGGAGGTTGACCTGCCCGAAGCTGAAGGTGTCCCGGACGGGTTCGAACAGGGCCAGCGCGCAGGCGGCCAGGCCCCAGCCGAACCAGCCGTGGCGGCTCAGCTCCCGGCCGACGAGGATCCACACCACGGCGGCGAGGGCCGCCAGGTTGAACAGCAGGGCGACCGCGATCGCCGTGTGCAGGCCGACGAACGCCATCGGGAGCATGCTCAGCGCCGCGAACGGCGGATAGGTGAACCCGTACGTCGTCCCCGGCACCCGGTAGTCGTAGATGTGGCCGCCGTGGTGCACCCAGGCGTCGATGGTCCCGTAGTAGACGCGCAGGTCGAACCAGCCGCGCAGCAGCGGCACGGTGGCGGTGAAGAGGGTCACGGCGGCGGCGAGGGCGAGGACGAGGGCGAGCCGTCCCTTCTGGGTGCGCGGCGCTCTCACGCGGTCCGTCCCAGGGCCGGTGTCCGGGCGGCCTGGTGGGCCTGCCAGAGCACGACCACGGCGAGGACGCCGCCGGAGACGGCCAGCACCACCTGCGCGAGGTCGGGCGGGCCGCCGCTCGGCAGGACGGCGAGCGCCAGGACGGCGGTGGCGGCGGCCACGCGGTGGCGTACGGAGGTGCTGGGGGCCGCGGCGGCGATGAGGAACAGGCCCCACAGGGCGTACCAGGGGCGGATGGCGGGGCCGAGGACGGCGACGACGGCGAGGCTCAGGCCGAGAGCGTAGACCGGGGCGGGCCGCAGCTTCACCCAGATGACCAGCACGGCGATCCCGGTCGCGGCGACTCCGACCGTGTGCCAGGCCGGTTCCGCGAGGGGCGCGAGGCCGCTGCCGAGAGCGTCGAGCAGCCGGCCGGTGACGCGGCCCAGGATGCTGGTGGGTGACCAGTTGTGCGGGGAGACGGGGGTCCTCAGTGCGGCCACCCAGCCGTACCCGGTGCCGGCGACGGCCGTGGCGGCGATGGTGGTGGCGCACGCGACCACCGTGGTCGTCACCGTCGCCCGGACGACGCCGACGTGCCGGCGCAGCGCGATCACGGCGAGCAGGCCGAGCGCCGCCGGCGCCTTGACCAGCGCGGCGAGCGTGACCAGGACGACGCCCAGGACGTGCAGCCGGCCGCGGGCGGCGAGCAGGCCCATGCCGAGCAGGCCGAGCATGATGGCGTCGTTGTGGGCGCCGGCGACCAGGTGCAGCAGGACCAGGGGGTTGAGGGCGCCGAGCCACAGGGCGGCGGCCGGATCCGCGCCGCAGTGCCTGGCGAGCCGTGGCAGTGCGAACGCCATCAGGGCGACACCGAGCAACGCGACGAGCCGCATGCCGAGCAGCCCGGCCGGCAGTTCGCCGCGCGTCAGTCCGGACAGCGCGGAGGCGACGACGAGGAAGACCGGGCCGTAGGGGGCCGCGGTGTCCCGCCACACCGGCGCCACCTCGTCCGCGAGGGGGCCGCCGAGCCGTGCGGGCCCGTAGGCGTAGACGTCGAGGTGGGAGTGGACCATGGCGCCCTGGGCGAGATAGCTGTAGACGTCCCGGCTGAACAGCGGCGGGGCCAGGAGCAGGGGTGCCGCCCAGGTGGCGAGGACGAGCAGCAGGGCCCGCGGCGTCGGCGGTTCGGGTCCGCGGATCACCTTGCCGAGCAGGGCCCAGGCGGCGATCAGCAGGACGACACCGAAGTACACCGCCACCAGCCCGAGCGCGGCGCGCCCGGACTCGGGGGAGACCAGGTCCTCGACCGGCAGGGCCCCGGCGGTCTCACCGCCCAGTGCGAGAAAGGCGGTACCGGCCAGACCGAGGGCCTGGCAGCGGCGGAGATCGACGGGGAAAGCCATGGCCAACACTCGGGAAGCGTGTCAACACCGGGTGGCGGGAACGTGACATCCGTCCCTCGCGGGGGCGGCCTGGGTGTGACCGCCGTGTGATCGGTGGTCGCACGGCGGCACGGACGTCCCGGTCAGAACACGGACAACCCCGTCAGCGTGGTGAAGCGGTCGAGCGCAGCGACGCCCGCCACCGAGTTGCCGCGTTCGTCGAGGCCGGGGCTCCACACGCACAGCGTGCAGCGGCCCGGCACGACCGCGATGATGCCGCCGCCGACGCCGCTCTTGCCGGGCAGGCCGACCCGGTAGGCGAAGTCGCCCGCCGCGTCGTACGTGCCGCAGGTCAGCATCACCGCGTTGACCTGCTTGGCCTGGCTGCGGGTCAGCAGCCGGGTGCCGTCGGCGCGGACGCCGTGGCGGGCCAGGAACCCGGTGGCGAGGGCGAGGTCCGCGCAGGACGCGGTGAGGGAGCACTGGCGGAAGTACTGCTCGAGGAGCACCGGCACCGGGTTGCCGACGTTGCCGTAGGACGCCATGAAGTGGGCGAGGGCGGCGTTGCGGTCGCCGTGCGCGGCCTCGGAGGCGGCGACCTCCTCATCGAAACACAGGCCGGGATTGCCGCTCTCGGCGCGCAGGAAGTCGAGCAGGGTGCGGGCCGCGTCACCGGTGCGGGTGTGCAGCCGGTCGGTGACGACGAGGGCGCCCGCGTTGATGAAGGGGTTGCGCGGGATGCCGTTCTCGTACTCGAGCTGGACCAGGGAGTTGAACGGGTTGCCGGACGGCTCCCGGCCCACGTGCTCCCACAGCGCGTCGCCCTCGCGGGCGAGTTCGAGGGCCAGGGTGAAGACCTTGGTGATGGACTGGGTGGAGAACGGCTCACGCCACTCCCCCACCCCGTACACCGTGCCGTCCGGTTCGGCGAGGGCCATGCCGAAGCGGCGCGGGTCCAAGGCGGCGAGCGCCGGAATGTAGTCGGCGGACCGGCCACGGCCGGGGCGCTGCTCCATCTCTTCGGCGATGCGTTCCAGCACGGGCCGGAAGTTCACGGGCGCGTCCGTGGTCACCGTCAGACCTCCGGGGAACCGCTGCCCGCGACGACCTCGGGCCGCAGCAGCCGCTCCAGCCGTTCTGCGGGCAGCAGGCCCTTCTCCAGGACGAGTTCGGCCACGCCGCGCCCGGTGGCGAGGGCCTCCTTGGCGATGCCGGTGGCCGCCTCGTAGCCGATGTGGGGGTTGAGCGCGGTGACCAGGCCGATGGAGTTCTCCACCGCCGCCCGCAGTTCCTTCTCGTTGGCCGTGATGCCGGCGACGCACCGCTCGGCCAGGGTCAGGCAGGCCCGCTCCAGATGCGTGATGCTCTCGGAAAGGGAGTGCAGGATGACCGGCTCGAACGCGTTGAGCTGGAGCTGCCCGGCTTCCGCGGCCATGGTGATGGTGACGTCGTTGCCGATCACCTCGAAAGCGACCTGGTTGACGACCTCCGGGATCACCGGGTTCACCTTGCCGGGCATGATCGACGAACCGGCCTGCACGGGCGGCAGGTTGATCTCGTTCAGCCCCGCCCGCGGCCCGGAGGA
The DNA here is from genome assembly GCF_055565775.1 of Streptomyces sp. NPDC028331. Lineage (NCBI taxonomy): Bacteria > Bacillati > Actinomycetota > Actinomycetes > Kitasatosporales > Streptomycetaceae > Streptomyces > Streptomyces sp. NPDC028331. The sequence continues at coordinate 108,311 of NZ_JBVHTR010000006.1, forward strand.
CAGGAGGCGCAGGTCGTTGCAGCTCTTGGAGAGCTTGACGGCGATCCGCTTGAGCACGCCGGACATCTGGACGAAGGCGCCGCAGTCCTGGGTGGCCTCGACCAGGTTGGCGGCGGTCACCAGGCGCAGTCCGGTGATGTCCGACAGGTGCCGGCGTGCGGCCTCGGCGTATCCGGCGGGGGCGTTGAGGCCGGTGCCGATCGCCGTGGCGCCGAGGTTGATCTCGTGGATCAGCTCCACCGCCTCCGCCAGCCGGCTGCGGTCCTCCTCCAGCATGACCGCATACGCCGAGAACTCCTGCCCCAGCGTCATCGGCACCGCGTCCTGCAACTGGGTGCGGCCCATCTTCAGCACGTCACGGAACTCCACGGCCTTGGCCGCGAAGGCGTCCTGGAGCACCGCCATCGCCCTGAGCAGCCCGCGCACCGCGTACACCGTCGCGATCTTCACGGCGGTCGGATAGACGTCGTTGGTGGACTGGCCCAGGTTGACGTCCTCGTTGGGGTGCAGGTACCGGTACTCGCCCCTGGCGTGTCCCAGCAGCTCCAGCGCCCGGTTGGCGACCACCTCGTTGGCGTTCATGTTGGTCGAGGTGCCCGCGCCGCCCTGGATGACGTCGACGACGAACTGGTCGTGCAGCTTTCCGTCGCGGATCTCGCGGCACGCCTCCACGATGGCGGCGGCCTTCTCCGGCTCCAGCAGGCCCAGTTCCTCGTTGGCCAGGGCGGCGGCCTCCTTGACGGCGGCGAGGGCGTCGATCAGGTGCGGGTAGGCGGAGATCGGCGTCCCGGTGATGGGGAAGTTCTCCTTGGCGCGCAGGGTATGGATGCCCCAGTACGCCTCGGCGGGTACGTCGCGGTAACCGAGCAGGTCGTGTTCGCTGCGGTGGGCTGCGGCGGTCATGGCTGTGCGGGCCTTCTCTCGGAGGGGGACGAGTCGGTCAGGCGGGCGTGGGGGTGAGCGGGTCGAGTGCGCGGACCGGCCGGACGCTGCCGACCGGCTCGCCGCCGCCGAGCAGCGGCTCGCCCGCGAACTCGGTGAGCGCCGCGGGGTCGACGCCGGCGCGGGCGAGGGCCGCCGCGGCGACCGGGATCCGTGCCCGGTTCGCCCCGTCGGCGATCTTCACGGCGACGGCCCGGCCGTCCGGCAGCGCGGCGACCTGGACGCCTTCGAAGCCGTCCTTGGCGAGCAGACCGGGCACGGCCCGCATCAGCGCGGCGACATCGCGCCCGGAGCCGGAGGCCATCTCGGCGTGCTCGCGCAGGGCGTGCGCCACTCGCGCCTCCGGGGTGCCGGCCGGCGCGGTGGTGATGCGGGCGGCGGCGCGGGCGAGCCCGTGCAGCGACAGGGAGAACAGGGGCGCGCCGCAGCCGTCGACGGTGACCCGGGCGATCGCCTGGCCGGTGAGGTCCTCGACGATCTCGGCGATGGCCTGCTGCAGGGGGTGGCCCGGGTCGAGGTAGCTCTCCAAGGGCCAGCCGTTGAGCTTGCAGGTGTACAGCATGGCGGCGTGCTTGCCGGAGCAGTTCTGGGCGAGCCGGGAGGGTAGGCGGCCCGCGCGGATCCAGTCGTCGCGCACGACCGGGTCGTACGGCAGGTCGGGGACGTTGCGGAGGTCGTCCTCGGTGACACCGGCCAGCTCCAGGATCCGCCGGGTGCCGGCCAGGTGCCGTTCCTCTCCGGAGTGGCTGGCCGCGGTCAGCGACAGCAGCTCCCCGTCGAGCGGAAGCCCGGCGCGCACCATGGCCACCGCCTGCACGGGCTTGAGCGCCGAGCGCGGGTAGAAGGCGGCCTCGATGTCACCGAGTTGGAACTCCACTCTTCCGTCGGCGCCGAGGACGACGACCGAGCCGTAGTGGATCCCTTCGATGACGCCACCGCGGACGAGGTGGGCGACAGGGGCGTGCAGGGGCTCCCGAATCACAGGAGCCTCGGCCACCGGACTTCCGTACAACACTGCGTGGTTCACACATTCACCTTGGGGGATTTACTGCGGCCGCCCCGGCCGCGGACGCCGTACCAGCCGGCGACGAGGGCGGCGACGATCAGCGGCAGGCACAGCACGGTGGTGCGGCCCGCGCCGCCGTCGGCGTACATCAGGACGAACACGGAGGCGAGGAAACCGAGCGTGACGATCTCGGTCCACGGGGAGCCGGGCAGGCGGTAGCCCGGGCGGGTCAGCTCACCCCTCTGCGTCTTCCGCCAGAAGAGCAGGTGACAGATCATGATCATGCCCCAGGTGGACAGGATGCCGATCGCCGCGAAGTTGAGCACGATCTCGAACGCGTCCGCCGGGACCACGAAGTTGAGGCCGACGCCGAGGACGCAGATCCCGCTGGTGAGCAGGATGCCGCCGTAGGGGACCTGGCTGCGGCTCATCACGCCGGTGAACTTCGGCGCGGAGCCGGACATCGCCATGGAGCGCAGGATGCGGCCGGTGGAGTACAGGCCGGAGTTGAGCGAGGACATGGCCGCGGTGAGGACGACGAGGTTCATCACGCCGCCGGCCGCCGGGACGCCGATGTGGGACAGGACCGTCACGAAGGGGCTCTCACCGGCGGAGTACTTGTTCCACGGCAGCAGCATCGACAGCAGGACGACCGAGCCGACGTAGAACAGGCCCACGCGCCACATGATCGAGTTGATCGCCTTCGGCATGATCTTCTCGGGGTTCTCGGTCTCGCCTGCGGCGACGCCGACCAGCTCCACGGAGGCGTAGGCGAAGACGACGCCCTGGATGATCAGCAGCATCGGCAGCACGCCGTTGGGGAAGACGCCGCCGTGGTCGGTGATCAGGGACACGCCCGGGGCGTTGCCGTCGACCTTGTGCTGGGTGACCAGCAGGAAGATGGCGATCGCCATGAAGACCACGAGCGCGCTGACCTTGACGATGGCGAACCAGAACTCCAGTTCGCCGAAGATCTTCACCGAGATGAGGTTCACGGTGAGGACCACGGCCAGGGCGATGAGTGCGATGACCCACTGCGGGATGTCGGAGAACAGGCCCCAGTAGTGGGTGTAGGTGGCCACGGCGGTGATGTCGGCGATGCCGGTGGTCGCCCAGTTGAGGAAGTACATCCAGCCGGCGGTGTACGCGCCCTTCTCGCCCAGGAACTCCCGGGCGTAGGACACGAAGGCGCCGGACGAGGGCCGGTACAGGACGAGTTCGCCGAGCGCGCGCACCACCAGGAAGGCGAAGACGCCGCAGACCGCGTACGCGACGAACAGGGAGGGGCCGGCGTCGGCGAGGCGGCCGCCGGCGCCGAGGAAAAGGCCGGTGCCGATGGCACCGCCGATGGCGATCATGTTGACGTGCCGGGACTTCAGGGACTTGCTGTAGCCCGCGTCTCCGGCGTCGACGTGACCGGACGATGGGCGCGTCTCTTCTTTGAGGTGCTGTTCGCTCACGCCTCTGGTCCGCCTTCCGTGGGGAGATCCGTGCGCCGGGGGCGCAGGATGTCGGTGAGGGTGGTCTCGACGCGGTCGAGGTGGTGGGCCATGGCCGCCACCGCGTCGTCTTCGGAACCGTCCGTCAGCGCCTCGACGATCGCCCGGTGCTCCCGGTTGGACTGCTCGCGCCGGCCGCCCAGTTCGTTGAGGAAGGCCGACTGACGCGCCAGTGCGTCGCGGATCTCCTCGATGACCCGGCGGAAGACCGGGTTCTGGGCGGCCTCGGCCACGGCGAGGTGGAAGAGGGTGTCCATCGCGACCCACGCGGTGGTGTCCGTCTCCCGCTCCATCCGGTCCAGCAGATGGGCCAGGTGGTCCAGGTTCTCCGGGGTGCGGCGCAGCGCCGCGTACCCGGCGACCGGGATCTCGATGTGCCGGCGCACCTCCAGCAGGTCGCTCGCCGCGTAGTCGCCGAAGGTGGGGTCATCGACGGCGTTGGCGACGACGAAGGTGCCCTTGCCGGTCCGGGAGACGGTCAGCCCCATGGTCTGCAGCGCCCGCAGGGCCTCGCGCAGCACGGGGCGGCTCACCTCGAGGGTGCGGCACAGCTCGGCCTCGGAGGGGAGCTTGTCACCGATGGCGTACTCGCCGCGCTCGATGGCGCCGCGAAGGTGGGTGAGGACCGCTTCCATCGCGCTGACGCGCCGCGGGCCCGGACCACCTGTCTGGCTGTCTGACAGGTTCACGGTGGTTGATCCTCCGGGTAACGGGACGGGGCTGTCAAGGGGCGTGGTAAGGAAACTTTCAGGGGCCGGGAGGCCTGAATACGGGCTTCCCGGCCCCTGGTGATCGGCGGCGTGCCCGTGCGGGCACCGCAGGCGAGTCTCAGCCCGTGCGGCTCTCCCCCGCGCCGGTCAGCTCAGCACGCCGGTCGCGAGCAGGCCGAGAAGGCCCAGCCCGATCACGATCCGGTAGATCACGAACGCGTTGAAGGAGTGCTTGGCGACGAACTTCAGCAGCCACGCGATCGAGGCGTAGGCGACCACGAACGACACGATCGTGCCGACGGCCAGCGGCGCGGCGCCCACACCCGTCCCCAGGGCGTCCTTCAGCTCGTAGAGACCGGCGCCGGTGAGGGCCGGGATGCCGAGGAAGAAGGAGAGGCGGGTGGCGGCGACCCGGTCGAGGTCGAGGATGAGCGCGGTGGACATGGTCGCGCCGGAGCGGGAGAAGCCCGGGAAGAGCAGGGCGAGGATCTGGGAGCTGCCGACCAGCATCGCGTCCTTGAAGGAGGTGTCGTCCTCGCCGCGCTTGTGCCGGCCCATCTGGTCCGCGCACCACATCACACCACTGCCGACGATCAGCGAGCCCGCCACCACCCACAGCGAGGCGAGCGGACCGTCGATGAGCGGCTTGGCGGCCAGGCCGACCACGACGATCGGGATGGTCGCGGCGATCACCCACCAGGCGAACTTGTAGTCGTGGTGGTACCGCTCCTGCTTGTTGAACAGGCCCCGGAACCACGCCGAGACGATCCGCACGATGTCCTTGAAGAAGTACAGGAGCACGGCCGCGATCGCGCCGACCTGGATGACGGCCGAGAAGCCGACGACGGCCTTGTCGTCGACGGGGATCTTCATCAGCCCCTCAGTGATCTTGAGATGGCCGGTCGAGGACACGGGGAGGAATTCGGTCAATCCCTCGACGACTCCGAGGACGGCGGCCTGACCGACGTTGATGACGCTCATGGGATCCAGTTCTGAGGAGTTGGTCGACAGTGCTGTAGACGGTGGTGCAGAGACGTTTTTACTACGCGCGGGTGACGGCCGCCGACTAGGGCCACACCGCCTGGGCGAGCGCGACCCCGGCAAAAGCCGCACCGAGGCCCGCCGTCACGCTCGCGACGACATTGGCGGCAGCGTAGAACCCCGCGCCGGTCTCGGTCAGCCGCAGTGTCTCGTACGAGAACGTCGAGTACGTGGTCAGCGCCCCGCACAGCCCCGTGCCGAGCAGCAGTTGCAGGTGAGGGGAGGCATGTCCGGCCGCGGCGGCCCCGGTCAGGAGGCCGAGGATCAGGCAGCCCGTGACATTGACGACCAGGGTGCCCCAGGGGAAGACCGTGTCGTGCTTGAGCTGCACCGCGCGGTCGGTGAGGTAGCGCAGGGGGGCACCGACCACGGCACCTGTGATCACCAGCAGCCAGTTCACAACCATTTCTCACCTTCCCCGCGTCCGGCGTACCGGATGACTTCGCAGTCGTCGAGCGTCACGAGCCCTTCGGTGACGAGTTCGTCGAGCCGGGGCAGGAACGCCCGGACGCGCTCCTCCGAGTCGACGATCACGACGGCGACCGGCAGGTCCTCGCTCAGCGACAGCAGCCTGGAGGTGTGGATCAGCGAGGAAACGCCGAAGCCCTCGATGCCGCGGAAGACGCTCGCGCCCGCGAGACCCGCGGCGTGCGCCCGGTGCACGATCTCGCTGTAGAGGGGCTTGTGGTGCCAGGTGTCGTGCTCGCCGACGTAGACGGTCAGCCTCAGGGCCCTGCCGGTCAGTCGTGTCATGGCCGCCTCCGCGGGCGCCGGTCGGTGGTGTCGTTCATCGCTGCCGCCACGCCAGGAGGCGACGGGTGGCCGTCATCGCGAGCCATACGGAGGCCAGGGCCCCTAGGAGGGTCGCGAACAGGTAGGCGAGCGCCGTGCGCGGCTGGCCCGCGTCGACCAGTTTCTGGATGTCGACGGCGTACGTCGAGAAGGTGGTGAAACCGCCGAGCACACCGGTGCCGAAGAAGGGCCGCACCAGCCGGTGGGCCGCCCACACGTCGGTGATGACGACCATGAAGACGCCGATCACGGCGCAGCCGACGAGGTTGACCCCGAACGTGGTCCAGGGGAATCCCCCGGCCACTGCGGGCCACAGCAGCGAGGCGCCGTAGCGGGCCGTGGCGCCGATGCCGCCGCCGAGGGCGACGACCGCGACGACGGGTCCCTGCCCGTGCCAGGGCGACGGCCGCCGCGCGGGCTCGGGCGACGCGGGACCGGTCGTGTCGGCGCTCTTGGGGTGCGGGACTGACATGGACGTACTTCTCCTACTCGCCGGGGCCCTGCCGGACGGGCACGCTCATCGCAAGTAGGGACCGTTGGCGGCGGCACTGCCGCGGTTCGGGTACGGCGGGCCCCACCGCCGCGCCGCGGGACATGATCGCGGCCGGGGAACAGATTACCGCTGGGCACGGGGGCCGCGCACACGCGGGGTCGGGCGCCCCTCTAGGGGGTGCCGGGCAGCTCGCACACGGCGATCCCGCGTTCCCAGACACTGCCGAGGACCAGCCGGCCGTCGGCGACGCAGGCGCTCGTGGCCATGCGGAAGCCGGAGGGGCGGTGGACGAGGTGCCGCCGGACACGGCCGTCGTCGTCGACCGCGAGGACGCCGGCCATGGCGGCCGGGCGGTACGGGGCGCGCACCGCGAGCCGGGCGGCGGCGCGGCGCACGGCCGGGGTGGCGCGGTGCAGCAGGTCGAGAGCGGGGACGCGGGGTCCGGCGAGCGCCACCCAGATCGGCCCGCCGGGACCTTCGCGCCAGAGGTTGTCCGGCATTCCCGGCAGGTCCTCGACGAAGGGATCGGCGCGGCCGGCCCGTGGCCCGGTCAGCCGGTAGCGGATGAGGCGCCGGGCTCCGGTCTCGGCCACGACGAGGAAGGACTCGTCCTCGGAGGGAGCGAGGCCGTTGGCGAACTGGAGCCCCTCCAGGAGGACCTCGGGAGCGTCGGCGCCGGGGGCGAGCCGCAACAGCCGTCCCGTTCCGGTGTGTTCGACGATGTCGCCGACCCACCGCTCGAACGGGTAGCAGCGGCTGGACACCGTGAAGTACAGCGTGCCGTCGGACAGGGCCACGACGTTGCTGCAGAACCGCAGGGGCTCCCCCGCCACCGAGCCGGCGAGGACGCGGACGGCGCCGTCCTCGAGGCCGATCCGCAGTAGTCCGCGGTGCGCGTCGCAGACCAACAGGTCGCCGTCCGGAAGGAGTTCCAGCCCGAGGGGGCGGCCACCGGTCTCGGCGAGCACCTCGACCCGGGTGCGGGCGGGATCGGCGAGTCGGTCCAGGCGGAGGATGCGGCCGTCCTCGACACCGGTGAGCACCCGCCCCCGCCGGTCGACGACGACGTCCTCGGGACCCCGGCCGCCGATCGTGACGTAGCCGAGCGGAACAAGAGCCGTGGGACGGTCCATGCGTGCCTGCCCTTCGCTGCGAAGACGGTTCATCCTCGCAGGGGGTACCCGGAGGCGCCCGCTCTCTTTCGGACTCGTGCGTGACCGTGCCGTCCGCCCCCGCGCACACGACCGTGGGTCAGGACGTCGCGCCCGCCGTTCTCCGTGCCCTGCCGTGCAACGTCAGATAGAAGCGCTGCAGGGACTCCTCGGGGCCGCCCACCTCGAAGCGGTTGAAGACCTTGCCGAGGGGGTTCCAGACCCGCCCGTCCGGCATGCGTATGCCGACCGACTGCCCGAAGTAGGCGCGCTGCTCGGCGTCGAAGTCCACCCACGCCGCCCCCGCGCGGCGCACGAGCACCTCACCGACGTACGCGCCGAGGCCGGAGAGCGTCCGGGACAGCCGCTCCCGGTCGGCCCCACCCTTGCGCAGGCCGTCGACCACGAAGTCGACGACGCGCAGGCTGGCCACGGAGTAGTCCAAGGGCAGCTGGTTGCGGGCGGTGACGCGCGCGATGAAGGCGGCCACGTACGGCCGCATCTCCTTCGCGGACGGAACGCGCTTGTCCGCCTGGCCCATGGGGTTCCCACCCTTCGTTCACTCCGGGGAACGCCAACCGATCCCCTCCGTCTGGTCAAGCGCAGCCCATGGCATGGACGTCACAGGTCATAGAAGTTGCAAACAACACACTGGGAAATCGCCGCGCGGGTACAACCTTTTCACCGCTCGGGCGTCCGCGAGACCCCGGTGCCCGGCAGGGACGGCGAGGATCCGACCGCATCGGTCACGGCCGTCAAGTGCGGCCGGCGCCCCGTCCACTGCGCTCGCACGCTCTTTGTCCCGCTTGTCCGCCCGCTGGCGTCGACGGTCCCACGTCCTGTACAACCGGCGCTCCCCGACCGCGAAGGAGTTCGCGCGTGAGACCCCGTTCCGCCGTCGCGCTGGCGGTTCCTGTCATGTCCCTGCTCTCGCTCTCCCTGGCCGGATGCGCCGAGAGCGGCGGCACCCGGACCAGCCAGGCGGCTTCCGGGACTCCGGCGGGATCGACCTCCGCGGACGGCGGCGCCAAGCAGCAGGCGGCACCCGCCCTGCCACGGACGCCCGAGGAGTTCCTCGCCCGAGCGAGGGAGGCGATGGCCGGACACAAGGGCTGGACGTTCACCGTGAAGGGGAACGAGGGTCTGGTGGCGCAGGGGCACCGGAGCACCGCCACGTACACGGCTACGGTACAGCGCATACAGAGCCCCATGACACTGCGCTCGACGGGAACGACGTACGCCAAGGGCGCCGCGAAGCCCGAAGAGGTCTACGTCGTCGACGGAACGGGCTACGTCAGGAGGGGCGGAGCCGGTTCACCGTGGAAGAGCGGCCCGCTGTCGGATCCGGAGATCGCGAACGTGGTCGAGGATCCGGTCGCCGCGCTCGCCGAGTTCCAGGACTACGCCCGGGAGGAGTCGGGTGACGCCGTCTCGATCGCGAAGTCGAGCGGTCTGCTCGAACTTCGAGTCGAGGTGTCGTCGGGGAAACTTCCCGCGGTGCGCAACCGGGGCGTCGTGAAGAAGGCGTTTCGCGAACTCGCCCCGACGCTCGGGCGACTGCGCGCGGCCGGTGTGACGGCGACCGAAAACCAGGTGTCGATCGAGCGTGTCGAGGAGGTGTTGGCGCTCGACCCCTCCACGTATCGCATCAGGTCCCACCGCTTCCGCTGCACCCTTCTCATCCCCTACAGCGGACGGACCATGAGCTACAGCCAGGACACGATGGAACGCACCCAGGGTGTGTTCACCGGGACCATCACGCTCCCAAAGGGCATCGGGTAAGCCACAGCGCGCACGCAGGCCGGCCACGGCATGACGACCGGCCGGCGAACGGGAAGGGGCCTTGGCATGTGGCTGCAGTTCAGCCGGCCTCCCACCAGCCGAAACTTCCACTTCGCGTGACGGACTGGCCACCATGTCCAACTCGTATGCGCAACCCATTCTGCGGACAGTCGACCCGACAGCGGCTTGGTCGGTCGTTGAAGAGTTGCTCGCGATCGCCGTCACCAGCGGACTCGACGTCGACTACGAGGCGGTGGTCTCCTTCGCGTCCACGCTGTCGCGCCTGCTGGAGTTGCCGCCGGACACGGACCGGTGGGCCGTGGGCGGGCGGGACGGGTCGTCGCAGGACGGATCGGCAACGTGCAGCGGCGAGCTGCCCACCGCCGCCTCCCAGGGACGACCGCAGGCCGGGGGCCGGAGCGTCGGTGACTCACCAGCCCTTCTCCAGCATCCGCGCGACTTCGGCGATGCGGACCTCGTCGCGGCGGTAGTGGGTGCGGCGGCGGAGCCTCCTCGTGCGGAGGAGGCCGATGGCGGCGAGGAGGCGCAGGTCGGACTCGGCGACGGAGCGGGGAACGCCGAGTTTCGAGGCGATGGCGGTCGCGGTCACGCCGTGCTCGGCGAGATCGGCGTGCCGCTGGGGCGGGAAGTGGGCAGCCGGGTCCTTCAGCCACTCCAGGATCCGCAGCCGCCTGTCACCGGCGGGTCTCTTCAGCATCTCGTCCCTTCCGTACCGCCCTCTGGTCCCACTCTGCCGTGACGGACGGTGCGGGGCCGAGGCCCGATCGGGCCGAACTCAGACGGCCGAACGGTCCCTTGAACGCGCGGAGCCCCGGCCGCACACGCGGCCGGGGCCATGGCTTCCCGGTGATTCAGCGGTGTTTCAGCGGTGGCTGAACCAGTTCATCGCCGGGGTCGCCTTGTTGTCGTAGTCGAACAGGGCCTGGTTCTCCCACCCGTTGCCGGAGTACGGGTCGGTCGGGTCCCAGCCGTTGCCGGTGACCGCGGTCCAGGTGGCCTCCCTCGCCATCTGCTGTCCGTGGGCCGACGGCGGATCGGCGTGGTCACGGGGCCGCTGGACACACCGGGCTGGCGTGGAGCGGCTCGCCGGCTCCAAGGAGGTCCTCGGCGAGGCGGGTCTGGAGATCGACGAGAGGCTGATCGTCCCGGGCGACTACAGCCGGGCCGGCGGCGAGGCGGGCGCGGAACGTCTGCTGGCGCAGGCGCCGGACATGGACGCGGTGTTCGTCGCCCCCGACCTGACCGCACTTCGGCGGGCGGGCCGCCGGGTCCCCGAGGACGCGGCGGTGGGCGGCTTCGACGACTCCCCCGCGGCCACGGCCGTGAGCCCGGCTCTCACCACCATCCGTCAGCCGTGGGACCGGATCGGCAACGAGATGGTCCGCGTCCTGCCGGCGCAGATCGGCGGCGAGGAACCGGCGGCGGTGATCCTCCCGACGGAACTGGTGAGAGGCGAGTCGGCGTGACCTTCACGACCGCACGGGCGCGTCGCCCGGCCCACCGGGCCGCCGGCGCCCCCGTGCGGCCGGTCAGTTTTGGAGAAGCCGCCCGCAGCTCCCCCGCCGTAGCGTGAGACCACCGGCGAACGACGCCGGCCCACCCACCGCCGAGGAGCACACCATGACCACGGGTCTGCAGACCATCATCTACCCCGTCAAGGACCTGGCCGCGGCCAAGTCGATCTTCAGCGCCCTGCTGGAGACGGAGCCGTACGCGGACGAGTCGTACTACGTGGGATTCAAGGTCGCCGGGCAGGACGTCGGGCTGGACCCGAACGGGCACGCCAAGGGGCTCACCGGGCCGGTGCCCTACTGGCACGTGTCCGACATCAGGGCCCGGCTCGGGGCGCTGGTGGACGCCGGGGCCGAGGTGCTGCAGGACGTCCAGGACGTCGGCGGCGGCAGGCTGATCGCCTCGGTGAAGGACGCGGACGGGAACCTCGTGGGCCTCCTCCAGGACCCGGTCGCGTAGCGGTTTCACCCTGCGCGAAGTGCTTGCACACGCACTAGTTGCAAAGTAAACAAACGGGGGTTTTTCTGTTACCGTTCGGGTATGGCAGCGAAGACGGCCGACGCCCGGCTCGAGGAACGGTGGCGGGAGATCCTGTCGGTGCACGCGCGCACCATGTGCGAGATCGACCGTGTGCTGCACCCCCACGGCCTCGGCGCCAGCGACTTCGAGGTCCTGGACATCCTCGCCGCGGAGACACCCGCGCACGGCGACCAGTGCCGGGTGCAGAACATCGCCGGGCGCGTCCATCTGAGCCAGAGCGCGCTGTCCCGGCTGATCGGGCGGCTGGAGAAGGACGGCCTGGTGCGGCGCTCGGTGTGCGCGGAGGACCGGCGCGGGGTGTGGGTCGCCCTGACCGAGAAGGGCCGCGCGCTGCACGCCGAGGTGCTGCCACTGCAACGCGACGTCCTCACCCGCATGCTGACGTCCTGACCCGGCGGCCCCGCCCGGGCGCGCCGAACATCATGGGCCTGTGGCCCACGACGCCCGGGGCACGGGTCTTCCGACCGGGCGGGCCACCCCGTGGCCGGCGGTCCGGCTGCGCACCGCTGTGCGGCCCGGCGGAGTGGGCGCCGGCACACGGCCGAAGGCGGGGTGCGCCCACCGTGCCCGGGTCCCGGCGGGCGCAGGCCGACCGGGGGTGCGCCGCAGCCGTCGGCGGATCACGATGGTGGTACGGCACCGGATCTCGGGTATCCGCCCCCGTACGCGCACGCGGGAGATCCGCGACGCCGTCCTCGTCCCCTCGCCCGAAGGACACCCCCATGACCAGCCCCTCTGCTTCCCGCCCCGCCGAGGCCTCCGGCATCTTCTCCCTGGGGGGTGACCTGCCCGTCCACCGGCTCGGTTACGGAGCCATGCAGCTGACCGGCCCCGGCATCTGGGGCGAGCCCGAGGACCCCGACGAAGCCGTGCGTGTGCTGCGGCGTGCCGTGGAGCTGGGGGTGAACTTCATCGACACCGCCGACTCCTACGGGCCCTTCGTCAGCGAGCAGTTGATCCACAAGGCGCTCCACCCCTACCCGGACGACCTCGTCATCGCCACCAAGGCCGGCCTGACGCGCTCCGGGCCGGACGACTGGCGTCCGCTGGGCCGGCCCGAATACCTGCGCCAGCAGGCGGAGCTGAGTCTGCGTCACCTCGGTGTGGAGCGCATCGACCTCTTCCAGCTGCACCGTATCGACCCCAAGGTGCCGCTGGCGGACCAGCTCGGTGAACTGGTGCTCCTGCAACAGGAGGGCAAGATCCGGCACATCGGCCTGTCCGAGGTCACCGTCGAGCAGATCGAGGAGGCACGCGAGATCGCGGACATCGTGTCGGTGCAGAACCTGTACAACCTCGCCGACCGCAGCGCCGAGGACGTGCTGGACCACGCCGAGCGGGAGAACCTCGCCTTCATCCCGTGGTTCCCCATGGCCACGGGTGAACTCGCCCGCGCCGGCGGTCCCTTGGACAGCGCGGCCAAGCAGCACGGAGCGAGCCCGTCACAGCTCGCGCTCGCCTGGCTGCTGCGCCGCTCCCCCGTCATGCTCCCCATTCCCGGCACCTCGCGCGTCGCCCACCTCGAGCAGAACGTCGCGGCCGCCGAGATCGAGCTCACCGACGAGGAGTTCTCCGAGCTGGCCGACAGCGTCACCGCCTGACCCCGCGGCGCGGGCGGCGGCAACCGCCGCACTCCCGGCGGGGCCGGCGGTCCGGCCGTCGCTCCCGGCCCCGGTCACCCCGCCGCGGGCCGCCGGTCCACCGGGCGGAGTGGCGGGATCTGGGGGCAGTCGAAGTCGCGTGGGCCACTCCACAGCGCGGGTACGGCGTCGCAGCGGCGGCACAGTTCGTAGGCGACCGCCTCGTAGTTGACCCGCCAGCCGTGGAAGTGCGGCCAGGCCTCCCGCGCCGTCCGCTCCGCCGTGAAGCCGGTCGCCTCCAGCATCGACACGGCCGCGTCGAACTCCGTGAAGGTGAGGCGGATCGGGGCGTCGGGTGCCGGGTCGGCCTCGAACGGGAAGCGCAGCGAGCGGGCGATGTCGCGCAGGGCCGTGAACCCGGCCCGGAGCACCAGGCGGGCCTCCGGTGGGGCGGCGCGCGGCGTGAGGGAGAGCTGCAGGGCCGCCGCGTCCATGACGGCGAGCAGCCCCACCAGCCAGTTCCGGTACGGGCGCGGCGAGCGGAACGAGATCAGCACCGGGTAGGTGGAGTGGCTCTCGCCGATGTCGGAGGCCAGCCGCTCCCAGGCCCGGTACAGCTCGGGCAGCGCGGTCTCGGTGTCGACGAGCCACTGACGGGCCAGGATCTCCGGGCCCCAGGCGGGCTCGCCGGCCCGGGACTGCAGCAGCGTGACCTCCAGTTCGCGGCGGTTGTAGGCGGCGTACAGGGTGGGCAGGTAGGCGATCTGCAGGGCGATGACCACGGGCCCGGTGGCCGCTGCGACGAAGTCCAGCGCGGACAGCCGCAGCCGCATGCCGCTGGCGAAGCCGAGGGTGAACAGGCTGGAGCCGGCCTCTCGGAACGCGTTGCTCCAGCTCAGCGGCGACAGGCAGTACAGCAGCAGACCGTAGCCCGTGAGTGCCCCGCCGAGCCAGATGGCGAGCATGCCGATGAGGATCAGCGGGGCGAGCCAGGTCTGCGCCCGGTCGATGGCCTCGTAGCGGCCGCCGGGCGCGGCCAGCCGCAGCAGCCGCCGCAGCGCCCACCACAGCCGGTAGACGAGGACCGAGTACAGCCCGCGGGGCACCACCAGCGTGCGGACGATGCTCGAGAGCACGGCCATCAGGACCAGGGCGCCGGCCACGCCGGAGATCCATCTCATGCCGTCATTGTGAACCGCGGCCCGGCCCGCGCCGGCCCGGCCCGTGCCCGGGGGCGTCGCGAGCCGCCGCCTGCGACGCCGTCGTGCGCGCCGTGTGTGCCCTGTGCGTCGGCCCTACGGCCGCGCCAGCAGCGTGCGCACGCCGTCCGAGTTGAGGGTCAGCCCGTGCGGCGAGGCCGCGTCGATGGTGAGGGTGAGGTCTCCGGTGGGCCACTGGGACGCGAGCGCGCCGAGCGGCACCAGTCGATAGCGGGAGACGAACGGCAGCAGGTCCGCCATCTCCGTCTCCGAGGTGAACACCGGGACGGTCTGTTCGCCGTCCGGCTGCTCCAGGACGGGCAGCGCGACGGTGTTCGGGTTGTTGGCGTCCTCGTCGCTGGCGTCGTCCGGCACGGGGACGAGCACATCGCTCCCGGCCAGCGTGTCCAGCGCCTCCGAGTCCCCGGCGTCCACTGCGAGGGTGTCCAGTGCCGCCTGGGCCGCGGTCGGGTGGTGGTTCTTGTCCGGAGTGTCCATGGCAAATCCCCAGGTAGATACGGGCGGGCACGCCCCGGAACCAGCGACTCCGGGCGCACTCCCGCCTCGCGTACCCATCCCGGGCCGGGCCATGCATGCCGCACGGGTCAGGCACCGGCCCCGGCCGGTGTGTTCCCCCGTACGGCACCGTGGCGGCGGGGTCAGGTCCGGGACGTCCGGTTCGGGGCGGGCCCCTTGCCGGGGCGTTTCACGGCGTGGCCCACGATCACGGTCTCGGTGCCGTCGACGCCGAGGCCGCCGAGGTCCCGCGTGATGAACCGGTAGAGGTCTTCCAGGTCCCGTACCCAGACCGCGAGGTGCAGGTTGGACGCGCCGGTGGTGGCGAAGGCGCCGTGCACCGCCGGATGCGCCGCCAGCGTGCGCCCCACCGTGTCGAGGCGGTCGGGCCGGACCCGCACCATGAGGTTGGCGTCGATGAGGAGCCCGAGCCGTCTCGGATCGACCACGACGTGGGTGAGGACCCGGCCGGCGTGGGTGAGCCGGGCGATGCGGCGCCGGACCGTGGAGTCCGGGTGTCCCGTGCGCGCGGCGACCGCCGCCGCCGGTGCCCTGGCGTCGTCCTCGAGCGCGGCGAGGATGTCGCGGTCGATGTCGTCCAGCGGTCCCGTGGCCGCCGCTCCCGGCGGCCGTCCGGGGGTCAGCGCGGCGCGTTCGGCGTCGCTGAGCACGTCGTGCCGCCAGTCGGTGGCCTCCGCGAACACGTGCAGGACGGTGTCCGCTGCCACGGAGGTGACGGCGCGGGTGGCGGGCAGTTCGCGGAAGACGAGGTGGTCCCGGGTGCCGGGCCGGGTCCAGGAGACGGCGAGGATCTCGTCCCCGGACGCGGAGACGTCGATGAACGGGACGTCGGGACGGGCCGCCAGCGCGGCGGTGAGCGCGTCGAGCCTGCCGCCGATCACCCGGATCCGCAGGAACAGCGCGCCGACGGAGTCCGGCCGGGCCGGCAGCGCGATCACCCGGCAGACACCGTCGGCGACGAGGGCCTGCCAGCGTCTGTGCACGGTGCGCGGGCTCATCCCGAGGACCTCACCGGCCCGCTCGGCGGTCAGCCGTCCGTCGCACTGCAGCGCAGCGATCAGCCGCTGGTCACGCTCGTCGAGTACGGAATCAGCCGCTCCACTGGCCATGAACGTCAGTATCGCTCACACAGGCGCCCTGTGATGACCCCTGGTGGCCGGCAGCGCGGAGGATCGTCGCGTCGAACCGATTTCCCGCCTGAAGGAGCCGATGATGGCGTACGAGGACCTGCTCGCCCCCATGGCCGCCGCCGCACAGGAGGTGGGCGCGCTGCTGTCGGCCACGCCGCGGCCCGCCCCCGCCGTCTCCCGCGACGAACTCGCCCGGGCCTTCGACGCGTTGGAGGGGCCGGCGGTCGCCGTGATGCGCGAGCACCTGGACGCGCTGCGGCCCGGCGTCGCCTGGGCGGACGAACTGGACGGCCTCGCCCCGCTGCCCGACGGCGAGGTGTGGGTGGTCGACGTCGTCGACGGCGCGGTGCAGTTCCTCCAGGGCCTGCCGCAGTTCTGTGTGAGCCTGGCGCTGGTCCGGGACGGCGAGCCCGTGGCGGCCGCCCTGCACGCGCCGCCGCTGGGCGAGACCTGTCTGGCGTCCCTCGGCGGCGGCGCCACCCGCGACGGGCGGCCGATCACCCCGTCGGCCAAGACCGACCCGGCCGCCGCCGTCGTGGCCGGCAGCCATCCTCCGTTCATCACCCGGCAGCCGAAGGCGGCCGAGGAGGCCGGACGCTCGCTGGCCGCCCTGCTGCCCCACGTGGGCGCCGTGCGCAACCTGGGGCCCACCTCGTGGCAGATCGCCGACACGGCGGCCGGACGCCTCGACGCCTTCTGGCAGTTCGGCCGCGACGCCGCCAACCTGCTGCCGGGGGCGCTGGTGGCCCGTGAGGCGGGCGCCCTGGTCACCGACGCCGACGGCCGTCCGTGGACGGCGGAATCCGAGAGCTTCCTCGCGGCGCCTGCGGGCCTCCACGGGCAGTTGGTGGACGTACTGGCCCACCGGAGCCGCTAGGCCCCGATGGGTCGCAGCAGCACGGGAAACGGGCGGTGGCCCCGGGGTCACCGGGGCCACCGCTCACGGGTGCGGGCGTGCCGGATCAGGCGCCCGCGCGCTCCTTGCGCCGCAGGGTGAGGAAGGTGCCGGTCGCGCCGGCCGCGACCAGGGCGCCCGCCGCGATGCCCACCGGGAGGGCGGGGAACGACGAGGCGTCCGTCGTGGCGGCGGTGTTCTGCATCGCCGGGCCCGGGGTGATGCTGGTCGAGACCGGGGCCACGTGGTGGATCGGGCCGACCGACTTCACCGAGCCGTCCGCGTTCAGCAGCACCTGCTTGTTGTTCGGGTGCCGGAAGTCGAACATGCCCGCCAGGGAACCGGCGGTGGCGTCGAAGGAGTGGTCACCGACGCGGCCGGTGTGCCAGTTGTCCTCGATGAAGCGGATGATGGAGGACTGGTCGGTCTGCGTGTGGTCGACCTTGTTGACCTTGCTGTACGGGGAGATCACGAGCAGCGGCTGACGGGTGCCGGGGCCGCAGCGGTCCTGGTAGCCGCCGGCCGGGGCCGGGCCCGCCTGGCAGGCCGGGCTGTCGGTGGCCTTGCCGTTGGAGCCGACGGAGGTGTCCGTGGAACCGTTGCGCGGCTTGGCGTACGCGTGGTCGTACCAGCCGTCGGAGTCGTCGTAGGCGATGACGACCGCGGTCGACTTCCACTGCGGCGACTTCTGGATCGCGTTGACCTCGTTCACCAGGAAGTGCTGCTCGTCGATCGGGTCGGAGTAGCCGGCGTGGCCGTCCTGGTACTCGCCGGCCTTGAGGAAGCTGACCGCCGGCAGCTTGCCCGCCTTCAGGGCCGCGTCGAAGTCGGTCAGGTCGTAGTTGTGGTTCGCCTGGCCGTTGTGGCCGATCTCGTCGACGCTCTTCGGCGGCAGGTGGTGCGGGTTGGACGTCGACTTGTAGTACTCGAACGGCGAGTGGTGCGGGCTGTAGTCCTTGACCGCGGCACCGCCGACGTTGGTGTGCGTGGTGTCGCACTTGGCGTAGTCGCCCTGCTTGCCGTCCCACGCGGTGGACGGACGGAAGCCGCCCTGGAACCAACCCCACGTGACCTTCTTGGAGTTGAGGACGTCACCGATGTTGCGGCCCTGCATCGAGGCCAGCGCGTTCTTGCTCGTGTGGTCGTTGTCGGCGCAGTCGTCGTAGGCCGGGTCCGGGTCGTTGATGACCGTTCCGACACCCTGGGCGTTCGGCGACGCGACGGTGTACGAGTCCGGCGTCGAGGTCTGCTTCGGGTTCTCGGTGCCGGTGGTGGGGTCCACGGAGATGACGCCGTGCGTCTGGCCGGAGACCAGGTTGAGCGCGCCGGGGGTGGAAGGGCCGTAGACCGAGCTGTAGGAGTGGTCGTTGAGGGCGTAGTGCTGGGCGTAGTTCCACAGCCCGGTGACGGTGTTGCCGTCGTAGTAGTCCATGACCAGGCCCGGCTCGCCGAACAGGTTGCCGGAGCACTTGCCCGAGTCGGTGTTCTGGACGAACTGGTCGTTCTTGCCGCCGTTGTACGCGTACTGCTCGGGCCCGTAGGCGTGGTTCTGGTCGCAGGTCATGGCCTGGGCCGGGGTGAGCCGCTTGGGCGCGTACTGGTTCGGGTTCTTCGTCAGCAGCCCTGCGTGGGCGAGGGTGTCGATGTCCTTCGGGGTCTTCTTCGACGCCGTGAACTTCGTGCCGTCGGTGTTGGCGGCCTTCGGGTAGGTCGCGAAGTAGTGGTCGAAGGAGATGTTCTCGTCGAAGAGGACGACCACGTGCTTGATGGGCGTGGCCGTCGAGGAGTGGGTGCCGTGGCCGTCCGGCGCCGCCCAGGCGGGCGCTCCGGCCCCCAGGGCCGTGAGCGCGGCGGCGCCCGCGAGCGCGCCGAGGCTCCTCATTGTTGCTCGTCTACCTCTGCTGGCCATGCTTGTTCACCTTCCGGGCACGAACGTGATTGCGCCATACGGTCAGGGATGCTCTGCTGGCCGAACGGCATGATGCTGGAGGCGCGGTGGCGATCAAGTGAACACCAGGTCAGGGAAGCCATGGGAAAACTTGACCGACCATTGACTCATCGGCGCCCCACGCCTGTTCAGGGGGCTAGGTCAGCAGGTTCCGTCCGTACCAGTCCGCGCTGTCGCGCACACCGGGCAGTGCGAAGAAGTAGCCGCCGCCGAATGGCTTGATGTAGTCGGTGAGGGGTTCGCCCGCGAGGCGGCGCTGCACGGTCTCGAACTGCCGGACCAGGTCCTGCTGGTAGCAGCAGAACAGCAGTCCCATGTCGAGGTTGCCGTTGCTGTCCATGCCCGCGTCGTAGTTGTAGCCGCGGCGCAGGATCCGCTGGTCGGCCGTGGCCGCCGTGCGCGGGTTGGCCAGGCGTATGTGGGCGTCCAGCGGGATGACGTCGCCCTTGGGGTCGTTCGGGTAGTCGGGCGTGTCGTGCTCGGCGTTCCCGTCCAGGGGGGCGCCGGTCTCCCGGGACCGGCCGAACATCCTCTCCTGCTCGGTGAGGGACACCCGGTCCCAGAACTCCACGAGCATGCGGATCAGCCGGACGACCTGGTAGCTGCCGCCGACGGCCCAGTCCGGTTCGCCCATGCCCTTGCCCACCCACACCAGGCTGTCCATCGCGCGGGTGTCGGCGGTGTCGGGGTTGGCCGTGCCGTCCTTGAAGCCCATCAGGTTGCGCGGTGCGCCGGAGGGGCGCGGCGGGCTGGAGAATCCGTCGAGGCGCCAGCGGACCTGCAGGCCGCCGCGGGTGTGCCGGGCGATGTCGCGCAGGGCGTGCAGCACGGTGTCCGAGTCGTCGGCGTGCAGTTGGAGGCTGAGATCGCCGTGGCACCACTCGGGTCTGAGGTCGTCGTCGGGGAAGGACGGCATCGTCGTCAGCCGGCGCGGGCGGTGGCCGGCGAGGCCGAAGCGGTCGTCGAAGAGGGACGCGCCGACGCCGACGGTCACCGCCAGCGCGCCGGAGGGCAGTCGCTCGCCGAGGATGCCGGAGTCGGCGGGCGGGCCGGTGATGCCGACGGGCGAGGGCGCGCCGCCCGAAGTGAGGAAGCGGGCCCGGCTGGTGAGGGTGCGCAGGAGGTCGGCGAGGTCCGCCCGGCTCTGGGCGGTCACGTCGAGGGCGGTGAACACGGTGACCCGGCGCGGGGCGGCGAGCACCGACTGCTGGTGCGGGCCGTGGAACGGCGCGACGGGCGACGCACTGGTGCCGCCGGTGGTGGCCGGGGCGGCCGCGCCGCCCGCCGCGAGCCCGGCGCCCGCGAGGGCCGCCCCGCGCAGGAAGCCGCGCCGTCCGACCCCGCTCGTCTCCGCGGACGTACTCACACCGTCCTCCGCGGGTCGCAGAGCGTCGCCACCGAGGCGAGCCGCTCGACCAGGTCGCCGAGGACGGCGTCGACCTGTTCGCGCTGCGTGCGGTCCAGGTGGTCGAGCGGGGTCCAGCCCGCACCGTGGTGGAAGCCGTCCAGGGTGTGCTGGGCGCGGTCCAGTTCCCGGTCGAGGGCGGGCAGGTCCGCATACCGGGTGGTGAGCAGGGGGTGCAGCCGGGACAGCACGGCGCGGGTGCCGTCGAGGTTGGCCCGGGCGGTGGCGAGGTTGCTGCCGCTGCCGTAGTCGGTGCGCCCGGTCAGCTCGAACTGCACGGTGTTCTCCAGGATCTCGTGTGCTCGCAGGCCCAGTTGTGCCGGGTCCATACGGGCCTGGGCCCAGGTGTCGCGGAGCGCGGTGACGGCCTTGGCGAGGGCGTCCGCGGGGGTGCGCAGGGTGGTGGCGGACTGGCCGTGCCACAGCCCGTACTCGATGCGGTGGAAGCCGGCGAAGGACGGGTCGTGGACGCCTCCGGCGAGCCCGGCGTCCGTTCCGTTGATCTGCTTGTCCGCGTCGCCGAAGGCGTCGTACGCCGCGCCCAGCCGCTCGTACTCCAGATGCGCGGGGAGCCAGGCGGTCCGGGCGCCGCCGAGGTCGCCGCGGTCGATGGCGTCCTTCAGCCGCCCGGTCAGCCGTACGACGTCGTCCAGACCGCCCGCGACCCACTTCTGGTAGTCGATCGCCAGGGGGATCAGGTCGTGCTCGGTGACGGGGGCCGCCGCGGGTCCGGACCGTCCCGAGGTGATGCGGACGGTCGGGCCGGTGACCGCGTCGGCGTCGTCGGGCAGGCAGGTGAAGGTGTACGAGCCGGTGCCGAGGCGCACGGTCAACGACCGTGTGGTGCCGGGGGCGAGGCCCTCCAGCTCGCCGTAGACGGCCCGGGTGCGGGCGTCCTCGAGGTAGACCTCGGCGGGTCCGCTGGAGGTGTTGTGCAGGTCGAAGACCTGGAGGCCGGAAACCGGGTGGTTCCAGCCGCGGCCGCAGCCGCTCGGTGAGACCTCGACGGTGGTGTGCGGCAGGCCGTCGTCGGCGGCCCGGGCGCGGCGCGCCCCGCCGAGGGCGGTGGCGAGCAGAGCCGTCACCAGGGCGAGGGTGAGGAACGCTCCGCCCGCGGCCCACAGTCGGGCCCGCCGTGATGCGAGGCCGGGCACCGGCATTTTGCTCCGCGCCTCCCCGGACGACGTGCCAACGTACCGACGCGCCCGAGCGGCGGGCGCGATCACCTGATGTCAGGAAGCACCGTACGCCCGAACGGCCCTGCGACAGGCGCGGACACCAAGAGTTCCTTCACGGTTCACCCGGCGCTCGCCGTTCGCGGCCGTCGTCAGTCCTGCGGACCGCTTCGTCGTGCCACGGGCCCGCGCCCTTCGTAGGCTGGTGCCCTCGGGGCATGTCACGGAGGTCTGCGATGCCCCGGAGCATCTGGTCGGGAGCGATCAGCTTCGGTCTGGTCACGATTCCGGTCAATGTGGTGCCCGCGACCGAGGACCACAGCGTGCGCTTCCACCAGTACCACCTTCAGGACATGGGCCGGGTCCGGGTGCGCAAGTACTGCGAGCTGGAGGACCGCGAGGTCCCGCAGGAGGAGATCGGCAAGGGCTACGAGCTGTCCGGGGAGCGGGTCGTGCCCGTGCTCGACGAGGAGCTGCGCGAGCTGCCGTTGCCGACGGCGAAGGCCATCGAGATCTCCGCGTTCGTGCCGGCCGGGTCGATCGATCCCCTGCGCATCGGCGAGGGCTACTACCTGCAGGCCTCCGGCACGGTCGCCGCGAAGCCGTACGCCCTGCTGCGCAAGGCGCTGGAGCGGACGTCGAAGGTCGCCGTCGCGAAGTTCGCCTGGCACGGCCGGGAGAGGCTGGGGTTGCTGCGGGTGCGGGACGAGGCGATCGTGCTGCACGCGATGCGCTGGCCCGACGAGATCCGCGACCCGGGGGAGCTGGCTCCGCAGCAGGTCCGGCTCACCGACGACGAGATCACCGAAGCCGAACACCTGATCGATCGAATGACCCGTGAGGACCTCGAGGGTCCCGACTTCGTCGACCACTACACCGAAGCGCTCGAGCAGGTGATCGAGGCCCGACGTGAGGGGCAGGCGCCGCCCGAGCTGCCGGAGCCGGAGGCGGCGCCCGGCAAGGTGCTGGACCTGATGACCGCGCTCCAGGCGTCCGTGGCCCAGGCGAAGGCCTCCCGCGGCGAGGAGACCGAGGCCGAGGTCCACGAGCTGCCGGAGAAGAAGGCCGCCGCCAGGGGGACGGCGAAGAAGGCACCCGCCGGGAAGACGGCGGCGAAGAAGACCGCCGGGAAGAAGACCACGAAGAAGACCGCGCAGAAGAGCGCGGCGAAGGCCACGGCGCAGACCTCCGCGCAGACCTCCACACAGAAGGACGCAACGCAGAAGGACACCACGCGGAAGAAGACCGCGCAGCGGAAGACCGCGGAGAAGGGGGCCGCGGAGAAGAGGACGGCCCGTCGGCCGCGCAGCGCCTAGGCGCGGCCGACGGACACACCGCGGACCCGGGTCGTCCACGGCGCCGACCTGGGGGAAGCTGGAACTGCGGCCACTCGTTCATCCAGGGGCACACCATGGCGTTCCACGCGACATCCAAGCGGCACTCTCCGCACCTGCCCGACCATCTGCTCTCCCCCGCCGACCTGGCGACGGAGAACGAGCGGCTGCACGAGGAGAACGCGCAGCTTCGGCGGGCGGTGACCTCCCATGCCACCATCGACCAGGCCATGGGTGCCGTGGTCGTGCTGGGGCGGATCGCGCCGGAGGAGGCGTGGCGCGTCCTGCGCGACGTCTCCCAGCACACCAACACCAAGCTGCGGGTGGTCGCCGAGCACATCCTGAGGTTCGCACAGGGTGACGCCCTGCCCGACCCGGAGCTCGACCAGCTCCGGCAGGCGCTCAGCCGGTACGAGATCCGCTCCCGCACCGACCGGCCCGACCGGTGAACTCCCGGTCCTGTCAGTCCTTCTCCCCGCGCCCCGAGAGCGCGTCGCGGATACGGTCCACCAGGCCGGCGCCGGGCGCGAGCAGCTTGTTGGCCGGCGGCTTGTCCGGGGCCGAGGGGTGCGGGCGGGTCGGTGCCGTCTGCTTCGCCCGCCGGACCTTGTCGCCCAGTTCGTCGAGGGCTTCCGCGGAAGCCGTGTCGCGCAGCCTCGGGAAGAGGTTCCCCTCCTCGTCGGCCACGTGGGACCGGATCTCGGTCATGAGCATCCCGATGAGCCGGTCGAACTCCGGGGCGTCGGCCTCGTGCCGCTCCAGATCCTTCATGATCTGTTCAGCCTTGGAGTGGTCCTCGATCTCCTTGTCGGCCACCGCGTCCCCGTCGGGCAGGTACTGCCGCACGGCCGGGTAGAGGTAGGCCTCCTCGGCCACCGAGTGGCGCACGAGCTCCATGACGGCCTGATCGGCGTACACCTTGCGGTTCTTGTCACCTGGCGGCAGCGCCTCGATCCGGCCGAAGAGCTCCTCCACTTCCCGGTGGTCCGTCATCAGTTCGTCGATGACGTTCCCTCCATGTCCCATGTCCCACGTCTCCTTGTGGATTCGGCTGGATACGGCTGGATACGGCGACCCCGGGAGGGCTCGCCCGGCACACCGGGTGCCCCGGTCGACGGGCGGATAACCGGGGTGTCGTCGTCGGTCCCCGGCGCCGGCCGGCCACAGGTCGGGCCGCGCCGCGCAGCCCCGGTGCCTTCGCGGCACGCCGGATGCCGGGCGCGCACGGACGTGTTGCCGGACCCCGGGCCCTGGGTACTCGGCGCGCATGAACGACCAGCACCGCAACCAGGACAGTGACGAGCGGCGGACGGCCGAGCAGGCCGCCCGGGAGCAGCGCGAGGCAGACGAGCAGCGCGCCGCTTCGCGCCCGTTCGAATACCCCTATCCGGAGCGCCGTGCGGGCGTCAGGGCCCGGCGCCACGTGACGGAGGAGGAGGCGGACGCCGACAGGGCGCCCGGTGTTCCCGGCGGCTACGGCACCACCGGGGGCGGCCAGCCGGGCGGCACGGGCGCGGCCCATCCGCCCCGGGCCTCCCGGCAGCAGCGCGGCGAAGCGGGCGATGACACGCAGGAGCCCTGACGGCGGGCCGCCGACAGGGCGACGCCACCGCCGGTGTCCGCCGACGGTGGCGTCGCCCTTCTGCCGGTTCGCACGTCTGTCTCAGGTGCGGCCCGACGATCCGGAGATCGCGTCCTTCACCCGGTCGACCATGGACGCGAAGGGGCCGGTCAGCATCTGGGCCGCGCGGGATCCCGCCGCGGTGGGGTGCGGATGGGTCGGTGCGACCTTCTCGACCATCTGCAGCCTGGTCCCGAGGTTCTTGAGCCGCTCCTCGTCGCAACCGCTCCGAACAGCGGGGAACTCCTCCTGCTCCTCGTGCTCGGCGTGGTCGATGACGGCCTTCTCGAAGGCGGCGAGCTTCGCGTCGAACTCGGCGCTGGTGACGTCCATCTTCTCCAGCTCGGCGAGGACCTTGTTGGCCTCCTCCTCCTCGTGGTTGCGGGCCTCGGCCTCGGCCTCACCGGCCGTCTCCTTCGCGGTGGGGCGCAGGATCAGCTCCTCCGCGGTCTCGTGCACCGCCAGCAGCGCCCTCAGCTCGTCGAAGGTCCGCTTCTTCTGCTCGCCCTGCGCGCTCTTCACGCCGTCGAACAGGTCACGGATCCGTGCGTGCTGCTCCAGCAGGACACGGACCACGTCGCCTTCCGGAAGCCTCGCCGCTTCCTTGCGTTCCATCGTCGCATTGCTCACGGCACTGCCCTCCTCTGAGCGTCGTTCACTGGGCGGGTAACCCCATCTCATGCGGGCAAACAGAACAAATGGGGCACAGATCCCTCCGGGGGCCCGCCTCATGCGACCCCGTGGCGCCGCCCCGGAAAGCAGAATTCCGGATGTTACGACACGCCTCTTGACCAGTGGAGTTCCAGGGAAGATCGTGTCACCCGGGGCAGATCGGCACGCGGGAGGCGCCGTGACAAGCACATCAGCAGAGCCGCGGATGCCGGGGCTGGAGGTCCGCTCCATCGACTACGTCCCCCTGGACGAGCGCCACGGCAAGCTGTGGCATCTCGGGCCCCTGTGGTTCATGTCGAACGCGCAGATCGCCACGCTGGCGGTGGGCCTGATCAGCATCACCGAGGGCGGCAACCTGGTCTGGTCGCTCATCGCGATCGTGGCGGGGACCGTCGTCGGCACCTTCTTCATGGCCTTCCACTCGGCCCAGGGCCCGCAGCTCGGACTGCCCCAGATGATCCAGTCACGGCCTCAGTTCGGCTATGTCGGGGCCCTTCTGGTGTGGCTCTTCGCCTACCTGCAGTACGCCGGGTTCAACGTCTTCAACACCATCCTCGCCGGTGAGGCCCTGCACACCACGGTGCACGGAGGCGTCAAACCGTGGGTGGTCGTGGTCACCCTCGTCGCCTTCGTCGTGGCACTGGTCGGCTACGACGTCATCCACCGGGCCGAGCAGGTGCTGACGTACACGTTCCTGGTCGTCTTCGGGATCTTCACCGTGGGGATCCTGGTCACGCTGCACTACCCTCCGGGCTCGTTCGACCTCGGCGCCTTCCGATGGACGCCGTTCCTCGCCCAGTTCGGCGTGGTCGCCGGCTACCAGATCAGCTGGGCCATCTACGTCTCCGACTACTCGAGGTACCTCCCGCCGGACGTGACGGTCCGCAAGACCTTCTACTGGACCTACTTCGGCTCGGCGCTCGGCGGAATCTGGCTGATGGTGCTCGGGACGCTGCTCGCCGCCTGGGCGGGCAAGGACTTCGACACCATCCGCTCGATCGACGCCGCGGGCGACAAGGTGTTCAGCGGATTCGGCGCGATCGTGCTGCTGTTCGCCGCGCTGGGGCTGATATCGGTCACCGCGCTGAACATGTACGGCGGGTCGCTGACGCTCATCAGCGCCCTGGACTCCTTCAGACGGGTGCGCCCGACGCTCGCCGTACGGCTGGTGACCATCGGACTGACCGCGGCGCTCTCGCTGATCGGCGCGCTGTCCGCGACATCGAACTTCCTTCAGAACTTCAACAACTTCCTGCTGCTGGTGCTCTACCTGTTCATCCCGTGGACCGCGGTCAACCTGATGGACTACTACGTCGTGCGCCGCGGGCACTACGCCATCGCCGAGATCTTCAATCCGCGGGGGATCTACGGGCGCTGGGGCCTGCACGGCATCATCGCGTACCTGGTGGGGTTCGCCGCCATGGTGCCGTTCTTCTCCGTCCCGAACCTCTATGTCGGGCCCGCCGCCGAGGCGCTCGGCGGAGCCGACATCTCCCTGTTCATCGGGCTGCCGGTCGCCGCGCTGCTGTACTGGCTGCTGACACGGTCGATCGACGTGGAGGCCGAGAAGCGGCTGGCCGAGGCCGAGGCCGCGGAACTGGAACGAGCGGCACACGAGCACCGCGAGCCCTGAGCGCCCTGCTGTCCGGGGCGCTGAGCGGCCGTCGGGCTCGTACGGCCGTCGGGCTCGTACGGCGGTCAGCTCATGTGGCGGTCACCACGAGTGCGGCCTGGTCGTCCAGGGAGGTGTCGTGGGTGAAGGCCGCGACGGCGGTGGTGACGGACTCCAGCAGGGCGGCGGCGGTGGGGGGAACCCTGGTGAGCGCGTCGGCCAGGCGGTCCTCGCCGAACAGCTCGCCGTCCGGCGACCGCGCTTCGGTGATGCCGTCCGTGACGAGGACCAGGCCGTCGCCCGGGTGCAGCTCGACGCGCACGGGTGATCCCACGCCGTCCCAGCCGAGGCCCAGCAGCAGGCCGGGCGGCACGAGCCGCTCCACGGTGCCGTCGGCGCGGCGCACGAGCGGCGGCACATGGCCGGCGCGCATCAGGGTCACCGCCTGTCCGGTGGTGGTGTGCCGCAGTTCCCCGTAGACGAGGGAGACGAAGAGGTCCTGGTCCGCGGTGTGCTCGGCGAGCGCCTCGTTGATCGCGGCGACCACGGCCTCGGGGTCGCGCAGCAGCCGGGCTACCGCACGTGCCGTGTGCCGGACCATTCCGGTCGTGGTGGCGGCCACCGCGCCGTGGCCGCACACGTCGCCGATCATGAGGGCCCAGCGGTCGCCGGGCAGCGGGAAGACGTCGTAGAAGTCGCCGCCGACGTCGAGACCCTCGCCGGCCGGATGGTAGGAGGCCGCCAGGGCCGCGCCCGGAACCTGCGGCAGCTTCGGCGGCAGCAGGCCGGCCTGGAGGTCATGGGCGAGCCGCACCCGGTGCGTGAACTGGCGGGCGTTGTCGGCGCTGAGGGCCGCCCGGCCGGCCAGGTCCTCGGCCAGCGCGACGACGTGGCCGTCCCAGCCCCGGTCGACGGCCAGCAGGGCCAGGGCGCCGAAGGTCGATCCGCGCGCCGTGAGCGGTACGCACAGGTAACCGACGCTGCGTTTGCCCCGCTCCGAGCCGGAGCCGACGTGGAGGGACCCGGTCTCCGTCGTGCCGGAGGCCAGCACGCGGGCGGCCGCGTGGTCCACCAGCTCCCACCACTCCGGCGCCACGAGCAGTTCCTCGTCCGCCCGGGTCCGGGCCGCGGAGGCGATCCGGCTGCGGTGGCCGCCGTCGGCCACGTAGACGGCGCACAGCTGCGCCAGCCTCGGGACCGTGAGCTGGGCCAGACACCGCAGGCTGTTCGCGTAGTGCTGCTCGCGGGCGATGGCGGTGCTCGCCTCCAGGACGAAGGCCAGGTCGTCACGGGCCGAACTCTCCCGCCGCCGTGCGGCGAGGCCCGCCGCGACGGCCTGGTGACGCTCGATGGCCAGGGCCGCGATGCGTGTGAAGGCGGCGCCGAGCGCCATGTCCTTCAGCTCCGGGATCTTCGGCGTCCTGTGGTACATGGCGAAGGTGCCCAGCAACTGGCCGTCCGTGCTCAGGATCGGGGTGGACCAGCAGGCCGCGACTCCGGCCCGCTTCGCCAGGTCGCGGTACTGCGCCCACAGCGGATCGGTGGCGATGTCGGTACAGACCACCGGGGCGCGCCGGTACGCGGTGGTGCCGCAGGATCCCTGCCCCTCGCCGATCGGGACCCCGTCGATCGCCTCGTTGTAGAAGTCGGGCAGGCTCGGGCCGGTACCGTGCCGCAGCCGCCTGCCGTCGGCGTCGACGAGCAGCACGGAGACGATCATTCCCGGAGAGAAGTCCTCGATGGTCCGGGCCATACCGGTGAGGATCTCCTGCAGCGGGGCCTCGCGTGCGATCTGCTCCAGCAGGGCACGCTGCTCCGCCGCCAGCACTTGCGTGTCCCGGTAGGCGGTGGTGTCCATGGCGATCACCACGACGCCGTCGACCCGGCCCAGGGCGTCCCGCCGGGGCTCATAGGTGAGGTCGAAGATCCTCTCCTGCTCCGCCCCGGGTTCTCCGAGGATCAGCCGTTTGTCGCGGGTGCGGTGCGCGACGCCGCTGCGGTACACCTCTCGGATACGGCTGATCACGCCCTGGAGGGCCTCATCGGGTATCAGCTCGGCGATCGGCACACCGGTCCGCCTCCGGCCGCCGCAGACGATGTCGAAGAACGCCGGGTTCGCCGCCTCCACGACGTGCCCGGGACCGCTCAGGGAAGCGAAGACGACAGGGGCCGGCCCGAAGAGGTCCGCGTCCGGCGGCCAGTGGGGTGAGAGGGCCGTCGCACCGGGCGGTGCTGACACGTCGGGCTTTGTGGGCATGGCCGGCCCCCTTTCCGCCGCCCCGTTTCCAGACAATTTATACGCATTTCTGGCCGAATTTGAGGGCCGGGCGGATTTTGCCGAAATTCGGGGGTGGGCGGGTGCGGTATCCGGAAACGCAGGACGCCCAGGCAGGCCGCGCGGCCTGCCTGGGCGTCGTGGTCGGAGGGATCAGACGAGGTCGAACCGGTCGAGGTTCATGACCTTGTCCCACGCCGCGACGAAGTCCTTGACGAACTTCTCCTTCGCGTCGTCGCTCGCGTAGACCTCCGCGAGCGCGCGCAGCTCGGAGTTCGACCCGAAGACGAGGTCGGCACGGGTGCCGGTCCACTTGACCTCGCCGGTGGCGTCGTCGCGGCCCTCGAAGGTGGTCTGGTCCTCCGAGGTGGACTTCCACGTCGTGCCCAGGTCGAGCAGGTTGACGAAGAAGTCGTTGGTCAGCTTGCCCGGTGTGTCGGTGAAGACACCGTGCGCGGTTTGCTGGTAGTTGGCGCCGAGGACGCGCAGGCCGCCGACGAGGACGGTCATCTCGGGCGCGCTCAGGCCCAGCAGGTTCGCCTTGTCGAGCAGCAGGTACTCGGCCGGCAGACGGTTGCCCTTGCCGACGTAGTTGCGGAAGCCGTCGGCGGTGGGCTCCAGCGCGGCGAAGGACTCCGCGTCGGTGTGCTCGTCCGTGGCGTCCACACGGCCCGGGGTGAAGGGCACCTCGACGTCGAAGCCGGCGTCCTTGGCGGCCTTCTCCACGGCGGCGGCACCGCCGAGGATGATCAGGTCGGCCAGGGAGACCTTCTTGGCGCCGGTGTTGAACTCCGCCTGGATGCGCTCCAGGACGCGCAGCACCTGCGCCAGCCGGTCGGGCTCGTTGACCTCCCAGCCCGCCTGCGGCTGCAGACGGATGCGGGCGCCGTTGGCACCGCCGCGCTTGTCGCTGTTGCGGAACGTCGAGGCCGACGCCCAGGCGGTGGACACCAGCTCGGAGACCGTGAGGCCCGAGTCGAGCAGCTTGGCCTTCAGGGCCGTGACGTCGGCGGCGTCGATCGGCTCGCCCTCGGCCTCGGGCAGCGGGTCCTGCCACAGCAGGGTCTCCTCCGGGACCTCCGGGCCGAGGTAGAGCGACTTCGGGCCCATGTCGCGGTGGGTCAGCTTGTACCAGGCGCGGGCGAAGGCGTCGGCGAACTCGTCCGGGTTCTCGTAGAAGCGGCGCGAGATCTGCTCGTAGACCGGGTCGAAGCGCAGCGCCAGGTCGGTCGTGAGCATCGTCGGGAGGTGCTTCTTCGACGGGTCGTGCGCGTCGGGGATGATCGCCTCGGCGTTCTTCGCCACCCACTGGTGGGCGCCGGCCGGGCTCTGCGTGAGCTCGTACTCGTACTCGAAGAGGTTCTTGAAGAACCCGTTGCTCCACTGGGTCGGCGTGGCGGTCCAGGTGACCTCGAGGCCACTGGTGATCGCGTCGCCGCCCTTGCCGGTGCCGTAGGTGCTCTTCCAGCCGAGGCCCTGCTGCTCGATCGGGGCGGCCTCGGGGTCCGGGCCGACGTTGTCGGCCGGGCCGGCGCCGTGGGTCTTGCCGAAGGTGTGGCCACCGGCGATGAGGGCGACGGTCTCCTCGTCGTTCATCGCCATGCGGCGGAAGGTCTCACGGATGTCGCGGGCCGCCGCGATCGGGTCCGGGTTGCCGTTCGGGCCCTCCGGGTTGACGTAGATGAGGCCCATCTGGACCGCGCCGAGCGGGTTCTCCAGCTCGCGGTCGCCGGTGTAGCGCTCGTCGCCGAGCCAGGTGGTCTCGGGACCCCAGTAGACGTCCTCCTCCGACTCCCAGACGTCCTCACGGCCGCCGCCGAAGCCGAAGGTCTTGAAGCCCATCGTCTCCAGCGCGACGTTGCCGGCGAGGATCATGAGGTCGGCCCAGGACAGGCTCTTGCCGTACTTCTTCTTGACCGGCCACAGCAGCCGGCGGGCCTTGTCGAGGTTGCCGTTGTCCGGCCAGCTGTTGAGCGGGGCGAAGCGCTGCTGGCCGGCGCCGGCGCCACCGCGGCCGTCGCTGATGCGGTAGGTGCCCGCGCTGTGCCACGCCATACGGATCATGAGGGGGCCGTAGTTGCCGAAGTCGGCCGGCCACCAGTCCTTGGAGTCCGTCAGCACCTCGGCGATGTCCCGTTTCACGGCCGGGAGGTCGAGGCTCTTGAACGCCTCGGCGTAGTCGAACTCCTCACCGAGGGGGTTGGCCACGGCGGGGTTCTTGGCGAGGATCTTCAGGTTGAGCCGCTCCGGCCACCACTGGTGGTTGCCGCCGCCCTGAGTCGGGTGCAGGGCGCGCCCGTGCGCGACGGGGCAGCCGCCGCCCGAGCCCTCCGTCTTCGGGTCTGTGACGACTGCGTCGTGGTTCTCAGTCATGGCAATCCTTCCGGATGAAGCGGATCACGGTGCTCAGGAACTGCGGGCGGTGGAACATGCGGAGCACAGGCCCCAGTAGACGACCTCGGCCTCGTCGATCGAGAAGCCGTGGTCGTCGGACGCGGTCAGGCAGGGCGCCTCGCCGACCGCGCAGTCGACGTCGGCGACGGCGCCGCACGACCGGCACACGACGTGGTGGTGGTTGTCGCCGACGCGTCCTTCGAACCGGGCGGGGCTGCCGGCCGGTTCGATACGGCGTATGAGTCCCGCCGCGGTGAGCGCGTGGAGGGCCTCGTACACGGCTTGAAGCGAGATGTGCCCTACGCGGTCGCGCACTCGGTCGGCGATCGCCTCGACGCCGAGGTGGTCACCTTTCCGGACGGTCTCGAGCAGCGCGACGCGGGCCGCCGTCACCCGCAGGCCGGCACCGCGCAGCTCCTCGGCGGTGGTCGGAGTCTGGGATGAGGTCATGGCGTCGAACCTACCCCCACAAACACGAATAGTTCAAGAAAACGAGCCCTACAAGTTTTGGCGCGTCGTGCCGGGCGGCTCCGCGCCGTGCTCTGATGAAGCGGACATGCCACGAAATGCTCGTGCCGACCCCTGGTCCCGGTGGCGCGGCGCCCGGTATACAGACCCCGGCGAACGAGCGCCGCCCGGTGCGGGCTCCGCGCGACGTTCCGGTCTCAGGGGGAGGACTTCCATGGCGCACGCCGCGCTTTCCGCAGCGCACGACACGCATCCGGGTGGAACGCCCGGACGTCGCCGATGGCCGGTCGCCGTCGGCGCGGCCCTCGGCGGCTGCGTCCTCTTCGCCGCCTCCACGGCACCCGCCGCGGCGCACGGCGCGGGGCCCGGTCGCGACACCCGGTACGTGTCACTGGGGGATTCCTACACCTCAGGCCCCGTCATCCCGCGGCAGGTGGACGCCGACTGCGCCCGTTCCGACCACAACTACCCCTCGCTCGTGGCGGCGGAGCGGCACGTGACCGCGTTCAAGGACGTGAGCTGCGCCGGAGCGACGACCGAGAACATGTGGAAGGAGCAGGGCACCAACGCGCCCCAACTGAACGCCGTGCGGCGCGACAGCGATCTGGTGACGGTTCAGATCGGCGGCAACGACATCGGTTTCGGCTCCATCATCGCCACCTGCGCCCGCCTGGGCTCCCAGGACCCCACGGGCGATCCGTGCAGGCGTTCCTACGCCTCCTCCGGGATCGACCGGCTGACGCTCGCCATCGCGCAGACGCCCCCGAAGGTGGACCGTGTCCTGCGGGCCGTGCACGCCAGGGCACCCCGCGCCCGGGTGCTCGTCGTCGGCTACCCGGACCTGCTGCCCGACGACGGCAGCGGCTGCTACCCCTCGGTCCCGTTCGCGTCGAAGGACTTCCCCTACCTGCGCGACACCGAGAAGCGACTGAATCTGATGCTCCGCCTGGTGGCCGAGTGGAACCGGGCGGAGTACGTCGACACCTACGGGCCCACGCGCGGCCACGACATGTGCAAGGCCCCGGCGGACCGCTGGATCGAGCCGTTGCAGCCGGCCTCGCCCGCGGCCCCCGCGCACCCCAACGCCCAGGGCGAGCAGGCCATGGCGCGCGCCGTGCTGGAGCACCTGAGCGAGGGTCACGGACGCCGCTGAGCTGCGCCGCACACGGGCCCCGCCGCCGCGGCGGATCCGGGGCCTGCGGCCGACGGGGATCGACCGCGCCGGTGTGATGTTCCCTACTGCCCCCGAATGAAACGTGGCGAACGGGCAACGTTCCCCTTCATGCCCGTTCGCACACCCCCGGTAGATGACACGACGACGGCGCCCCGGACGGCGTCCGCCGCCACCGAGCCCAGCACAAGGGTCCCTCCATCCGCTTCGGCGCCCTCGCTGCCGTCCCTCACCGGGCTGCGCTGGATGGCCGCGCTCCTGGTCTTCGGACTGCACGTGCGCAACTTCGGCTATTTCGGCGGCACGGGCGGCCAGCTCATGACGTGGGGGTTCGACGCGGGCGGCACCGGGGTGTCGTTCTTCTTCATCCTGTCCGGCTTCGTCCTGATGTGGACCGCGCGGCCCAACGACCGCACGGTCTCCTTCTGGCGGCGGCGCATGGCCCGCATCTTCCCGGTCCATCTCGTCACCGTCGCGCTCGCGCTGCTCATGGTCTACACGCCGCCCCATCTGCCGAAGCCGACGGCGGCCCAGGGAGTGGCCAACGTGCTGCTGGTGCACTCCTGGCGGCAGTCGTGGTGGCAGACGCTGAACCCGGTCAGCTGGTCGCTGGCCTGCGAAGCCTTCTTCTACGCCGCCTTCCCGGTGATGGTGGTCGTCCTGCGCCGGCTCGGCCCCCGGGCGTCGACGGCGCTGGCCGGGGCGTCCGTGCTGGCGGTCCTGGTCCTGGCGTGGGCGGACGCCCACGACTGGGTGAGCCAGTCGCTCTACTCCTTCCCCGCCGCCCGTCTGCCCGAGTTCGTGCTCGGCGCCGCCACCGCCCGGCTGGTGCTCCTGGACCGGTGGCGCGGCCCCGGCCTGGAAGCCTCGCTCGCCCTGGCGATCCTCGGCTACTTCCTCGTGCCGCAGATCACCTCCGGCGGGTACCCGGCCACCGCCTGCACCCTCATCGGCTTCGCGTTGCTCATCCCGGCGGCGGCCGTCGCCGACCTGCGCGGCCTGCCCTCGCTGTGGCGGCACCGGCGGCTGGTGCGGCTCGGGGAACTCTCCTTCGCGTTCTACATGGTCCACCTGCTGGTGCTGCGGGCCGGGACCAGCCTGCTCGGCAACTCGCCCCACTTCGGCCTGCCGACCGCCGTGGTCACCACCGCCGTCGCGTTCGCTCTGTCCCTCGGCCTGTCCTGGGTGCTGTACGAGGCGGTGGAACGCCCCGCGCGCCGGCTGCTGCTCGGCGGCCGCCGCTCCTCCCGTACGCAGCCCGCGCCGAAGGCCGCCACCCGGCCGGAACCCGTCGCGCCCGCCCGCGAGGCTCCGGCCGCGGCACCCGACTGAGGGGCGGCCCCGCTTCGGGAAGACGGCCACGGAAGCGTCCCCGTGTCGCGCCGGGGCGGCGGACCGGATCCGGGTGCGACGTCGTCCGGGCCTCCGCCTGGCCGGGGCCGCCTCCCTGACCGGCAAGACTCGGTATGCGCGCTGCCGCGGGCCGTCGGCGCCGGAGACCCGGCCGGCGTCGGCTCCCGGGGACCGGCGGCCGGCGCCCCGGCCGGTTCCGCCACCCGCGGGCCGGCGCGCTCATCGCCCGGCCGGTGGCGGAACGTCGTAGACGAGCAGTCCGTCGTCGCGCAGCCGTACTCCCTGGCTGAGGGAGTGCGGGACGAGCCGGCCGTCGTGCATCAGGTGCAGGACGGGCCGTCCGCGTGCGAGCACCGCGAAGTCGGCGATGAGGCGTCGGTGGCAGCGCCACCAGACCGCTTCCCCGCACATCACGGCCGTCCGGCGCTGTGCGGCTTCTTCGAGGAGCAGCGTCATCGCCTCGACGAACTCGGGAGTCCGGGTGTGTCCGGCGTATCCGCGGAAGGACTCGTTGCGCCACACGGTGTCGGGTGAATCCGGCAGGACCTTGCGGAAGCCGCCCAGTCGCGGCTCCCAGCGGTAGGCGATCCCGCACTCCGGCAGCCACTGCCGCAGCCGCTCCCTGCCGACGTCCGGGTTGCGGCGGCTTCCGGGCGCGGTCCTGACATCCACCACGGCCGCGATCCGCGCCGCGCGCAACAGGTCCGCGAGCCGGTCGCGGTCCGCCGTGCCGTGTCCGAAGGTGACGAGCGCCTGCTCTCCCATACCTCCAGGGTCGTCCTGAGCGCGGGCCTGCAACCGCTCGGGCCGGGCGCCCGAACCGGGTCGTGGGCCCGCCCCGGGGTGGGCCCTCGAGTCATGGTCCCCCGAGTCGTGGGCCCGCCCCCCGCGGTCCGGTTCACCGTGTCAGCACACTGATGCCCAGCGCGATCAGGCCGACGGCCTTGAGGATCTCCAGGGCCACGTAGTACAGGTGCGCCCGCGAGCGGGGCGCGTCCTGTCCGGCCTCCCCGGTCCCCGAGGCCAGGACCCGGTCGGACCGCCGGTTGAGCAGCGGCCGGACCACACCGAGCTGCACCACGAGCAGCGCCACCACGCATGCGGTGAGCACGACGACGCCGGTCGGCGGAGCTCCGGCCGCCACCGCCGCGATCAGGACGACGGCCCATCCGGCCTCGAAGAGGTTCAGCGCGCGAAAGACGAGGCGGCCGATGCCGAGCCCGATGGGAATCGTGACTCCGGGCGCACGGAACTTGAGTGGCGCCTCCAGGAAGGAGATCGCCAGGACCATGCCGAGCCATACGAAGATCACCGCGGACGCGACCGCGGCCCCCGTGGAATTCATCGGTTCGTTCGCCTTTCTGTGCAGCACTCGCCGCGGCCGGCGCCGGGTCCCTGGGATCGCATGCCCGTCCTCATGCGACGGGCCAGGCCGCGAGACGGGCCGCGAACTCCGGGGGGCTGGCCACGATCATCACCGTGGCCGGTTCGGTTCCCGGATTGGCCAGACTGACGCGCTCCCCGGCGGCGACATGGGCGGCCGCACCGGCGGACAGGACCCTGACCCGGCCGACATGGTGCAGCTCGAGCGAACCGGTCAGCGGGATCAGCACGATTTCGGAGGCACCGTGGTCGTGTTCGGGCAGGCGGCCTCCCGCGGGGAGTTCCACGTGGAGGACGGCGACCCGGTCCGAGACGCCGTCGGGGGTGAGCACCGCCGCGGTCGGCCCGTCCGGCAGGGGGGCGCGGCGGCGGGTCGCGGCGGTGCTGTCGGCGATGTGCACGAAGTCTCCTTCAACAGGTGCGGGATGAACGGTCTGCGGCGGTGCGGGGTCACGCCGGGCGGGTGGATCCCAGGCGTGCCAGGCAGGCACCGGGTTCGGCGAACGGCTCCAGGGAGGTGGCGGTGACCGGGGTGGCCCATTCCGCGAGCGCGCCCTGCATCAGGCCCAGGTGCAGCGGGCAGACGACGGACCCGTACTCCTCGGCCAGCTCCAGGAACGGGCAGTGCCGCAACCGGATCGTCTCCGGGACCGGGGCGCCCTGCTCGGGTTCCGGGGCGAAGCCGAGGTCGGCCAGCAGGCCGGTGAGCCGGGTGGTCGCCTCCTCTTCCGTCAGCCGCCGGAACGGGGGCGGCGGGTCGGCCAGGTAGCGGCCCCAGACGCGACCGGCGTCCCGAGCGTCCTCCGCCGCCCCGGGACCGGCCGACGCCAGGCGGCTGAGCAGCATCTGGGCCAGCAGGCGGTAGTTGCGCACCCCCGCACGGTCCATCCCCGGCCGCGGCGCGTACACGGCACGGGGGCGTCCCCGGCCCGAGGCTTCCTCCAGGCTCCGCTGCGCCTCGCCTCCCTCGACCAGGGCGTCCAGGTGGAAGCGGGCGGTGTTGGCGTGGATGCCGAGCCGCTCGGCGACATCGGTGACGCCCAGCGGCCGCCCCGCCGCGCGCAGCACCCGCAGCACCTCCCGCCGGCGAGGGCGCTCGACCGCACCGCTCACAGTGCTCACCCCTTCTCCCTCCACGGCGGCGGACCGGCGACCGGCCTCCGACCAATTTCTACGAATATCACATGGAATAATAGATCTCCCGTACGCCACCGGACGAACGGCCATCGATGACAGACCCCTCCACCCCCGGACCGGACGGCACACCCGTGGACTCCCCCGTTCCACGCCTGTTGTGCGACGTCCGGGCCCTCACCGACATCGCCCCCGAGTCCGCCGGCGCCGTATGGAAGCTCGCCGAGTCCGGACGCCAGCTCGACGCCAACCTCATCCGGCTGCCCGCCCGGCAGCGCGTGGACACCCATACCGAGCCGGATCTGGACGTCCTCCTTCTGGTTCTCGGCGGGGATGGCGTCCTCGGCAGTCCCGACGGGCCACGCCGGCTCACCGAGGGCACTCTCCTGTGGCTGCCGCACGGCTCCACGCGCAGCGTCACCGCGGGAGAGGACGGCCTGTCCTACCTCACCGTCCACCGGCGCCGCCCGGGTATGCAGATCCGCCGCCGCACGGGATGACCCCTGCCGGCCGTCGCGTGATCCGCCGGACCGTGGCCGGGCCCCGGCCGCAGCCCGGACGGGCGGGTGACGGCGCGCTCCACCGCCCGGCGACGAACGATTCCCGGCTCAGGGTCCGCCCCGGCACATCTTTTGCGGCGCTCGACGGGTCATACAGGACAAAGACATGCGATTTGGAGTCACATCAGGCCATGTCGGACCATAGGTCCGCCCCGGCGACCCCGGGCACCAGTTCGATGAGAGGCCACACCCCATGCACGTCACCGGAACCGTCCGATCGTCGGCTCCGGCCCCTGAGGAGGCCCTAGCGGCCCCCGTCCCCGCCGAAGAGACCACCGCCGCTTCCGGAAGGCACGCCCGCCGCTTCGGGCTGCCCGTCGCCACCGCCCTCGTCATGGGCAACATCATCGGCGGCGGCATCTTCCTGCTCCCGGCCTCCGTCGCCCCGTACGGCACGGTCAGCCTGGTCGCCTTCGGCGTGCTGACCGTCGGAGCCATCGCCCTCGCCCTGGTCTTCGGCCGGCTCGCCGAACGTGACCCGCGCACCGGCGGGCCCTACGTCTACGCCCGCGAGGCGTTCGGCGACTTCGCCGGCTTCCTCGCCGCCTGGGCGTACTGGATCACCACCTGGGTGTCCAACGCCGCGCTCGCCGTCGCCGCCGTCGGCTACCTCGACGTACTGATCCCGGTGAACGGGCACCGCTGGAGCGCCTGCCTGGCCGCGCTCGCCCTGCAGTGGCTGCCGGCGCTCGCCAACTTCGCGGGAACCCGCTACGTGGGTGCCGTACAACTGGTCTCCACCGTGCTGAAGTTCGCGCCGCTGTTGCTCGTCGCGGTCGGTGGGCTGTTCTTCTTCGACCCGCACAACCTCGGCCCGTTCCACGCGGGCGGCGGCAGCGCGATCGGCGCGGTGTCCGCCTCCGCCGCGATCCTGCTCTTCTCCTACCTCGGCGTGGAGTCGGCCGCCGTCAGCGCGGGCGAGGTCAGGAACGCCCGGCGCAACGTCGGGCGCGCGACCGTCATCGGCACCACGGGTGCGGCGCTCGTCTATCTCCTCGGCACGCTGTCCGTCTTCGGCACGGTCGCGCACGACCGCCTGGTGAAGTCCGCCGCGCCCTTCTCGGACGCCGTGAACGCCATGTTCGGCGGGAGCTGGGGCGGCTGGGCCGTCGCGCTCGCCGCGCTCGTGTCGATGACCGGCTGCCTCAACGGCTGGACGCTGCTGAGCGCCCAGACCCCCTACGCGGCGGCCAAGGACGGCCTGTTCCCCGCGCCCTTCGCGCGCCGGCGCCGGGGCGTGCCGACCGTCGGCGTGGGTGTCACCGTCGCCCTCGCCTCGCTGCTCACCGTCTACAACTACACCTCTGGCTCGGCGAGGGTCTTCGAGATCCTGGTCCTCGTCACCACGTTCACCGCGACCGTGCCGTATCTGCTGGCCGCCGCCGCCCAGATCTTCCATCTGGTCTCGGGACGGCGCGAGCTGGTCGACCGGGCTCGGCTGGTGCGGGACGCCGTGGTCGCCTCGGTCGCGGCCGCCTTCTCGCTCTGGCTCGTGGCGGGCGCCGGGTATGCGGCGGTGTACCAGGGCGTGCTGTTCCTGTTCGCGGGGGTCATCGTGTACGCGGTGTTGGCGGCCCGGCGGCAGAGGACGCCGTGACGGGCCGGCGGCCGTCGCCGTCGGGGCGCAGCCCGATGTCCTGAGGGGTGCCCGTTCCGCGGTGTGACCCGCCCTTGGAGGCGTGCCACACGGTGGATGCCCATTCCGTCCGGTTGTGTGGCGTGGCGGGGGGTACCCGCCGCGCAGCGTTTCGCTGGTTGCACTGCTCGGTGACGGTGACGGAGGACAGATGAAGGGCCCACGCTCCGGGTTCCGGTCGACGCTGCAGGCGTCCTCAGAAGTGGTCGGTGGCCGGTACCGGTTGGGCGCCAGAATAGGCCGGGGAGGCGCCGCCGACGTCCATGAGGCGTTCGATGTCCGCCTCGGCCGTGAAGTAGCCGTCAAGCTCTTCCGGGCGGACACCGATCCGCGGCTGGAAGAGCGGTTCTCCGAGGAGGCCGTCCTCCTCGCACGCATGCAGCATCCGGGACTGGTCACCGTCTACGACGCCGGCCGGCACAAGGGGCGCGCCTATCTGGTGATGCAACTGATCAAGGGCGAGACGCTGCGCGGGCGTCTGGCCACCGGGCCCCTGCCTCCCGGGCGCGTCGCCGAGCTCGGCGCCGCCCTGGCGCAGGCGCTCGCCCATGTGCACGGCGCCGGGATCGTGCACCGTGATGTGAAGCCGTCGAACGTCCTGCTGAACGCTGCCGGAGCCCCTCACCTCGCGGACTTCGGCATCGCCCGGCTGGTGAACGCCACGCGCCACACGACCTCCGACGTGCTGATAGGGACGGCGGCCTACCTGGCCCCGGAACAGGTCATGGGCAGGGAGGTGGGACCGTCCGCCGACGTCTACGCGCTCGGCCTGCTCCTGCTGGAGTGCCTGAAAGGCGAACTGGAATACGACGGCACCCCCTTGGAGTCCGCCGTGGCGCGCCTGCACCGCCAACCCGTGGTTCCGCCCTCGGTGCCCGACGGTCTGGGCCGCCTTCTGCGCGCCATGACCGCCCAGGACGTAACGGCCCGTCCCGACGCGGAGCAGTGCGCCCAGGCGCTGTCCGCTGTGCGCGCCGATCTGCAGGCCCTGCCGTCCTCGGCCTCCTTCGGCGCCCGGTGCACCGCCTCCACCGACACGCGGGACCATGCGCGTACCGGGGGGGCCGCGGTCGAGGAAACCCAGCGGGTTCGGGCCGGGACCACGGCCGCGGATCCCCGCACCGGAAGGGGGCACGGGACCAGGACGACACACACACGCCGCCGTACGGCGGCGGGCGCCGTCCTCACAGCGCTCTCGGCAACCCTGACGGTCACGCTCGCCGTGGCCCCGGGCACCGGCGAGACCAGCGCCGGACGGGCCGACTCGGCCACCAAGACCCTGCCCGGGGAAGCTCCGTCCACGGCGGCCCCTCGACCGACCGCGTCCACGCTCCGGTCCGCCGCGAAGACCGCCCCCTCACCGGCGTCGAACGCCTCGGCCGACGCACTGCGGCGATCATCCGGCGGGAAGAGCGGCGGTGCGTCCTCGCAGCGAGCCTCGGGCCACGGCAACGACGCGGGCGGCCCTGCTCGACCGGGGGCCGAGGACCGCCACGCCCCCGACCCGGCCAAGAAGCCCAAGAAGCCCAAAGGTTCCAGCGGGCACGGACACCACGGTTGACCCGAGGCGAAGGCGAGCGCACGAAGCCGGAGCCGGGTCTGCCGGTCCCGCCGGACGGCCGGGCCCCGTCGGCACCTCCAGGGCCCGGTGGCCCGGCAGACCCGCCCCGTCACACCTTCGCTAGCCGCGGCGCCCGGACGGGTCGTGCGCGACCGTGTCCCGTTCTCCGCCGGCGACGGGCCCGGAACCGGGGGACCCGGCGGTCGCGCCGGCCGCCGCTTCCTCCGCACGGTCCCCGTGCCCCGGCCACCACGCCGCGTGGCCGATCAACGCGGTGAGGCTCGGGGTGAAGAACATCGCCATGACGAAGGCGGCGACCGCGATGCCGAAGGAGACCGCGAAACCCATCTCCGTGAGGAGCGAGTTGCCCGCCAGCATCATCGTGGCGAAGGTCGCCGCCAGGATGAAGCCCGCCGCGGCCACGGTAGGCCCTGCGTGCCGCAGAGCCATGCCGGCGGCCTCACGCGGTTCGCGGCCCTCCCGGGCCTCCTCCCGAAGCCGGGCGATCATGAGGATGTTGTAGTCGGTGCCGATGGCGACCACGAAGAGGTACATGATCACCGGCAGCATGAACATCAGACCCGAGTGTCCCTGTCCCTCCTGGAAGATCCAGACGGTCGCGCCGAGGGTGGCGCCGAATCCGAGGCCCACCGAGGCGATCAGGTACCAGGGGGCGACCACACTGCGCAGCAGCAGCCCGAGGATGACCATGATCAGGACGGCGGCGACGGGGAAGACCGTCCGGTAGTCGTGGTTGACCGCGGCGTTGATGTCCTTGTAGATCGAGGACATGCCGCCGACGAGGGCCTGGGTGCCGTCGGGGGCGTCCGAATGGGCGACGTCGCGCACCCGGCCCACGGCGTCGATCGCCTTGTCGGTCGACGCCTCGTACTTGAGCGTGACGGTGAAGTCCGCGGTGGTGCCGTCCTTGTTCACCTGGGTCATACGGGCGCCGGCGACGCCGTCCACGGCGCCGAGCTTCTGCGCGTACGCGTCGAAGGCGGCCTTGTCCAGCGGCTTGCCGTCGGTGCTGGAGAGGTAGACATCGGTGGGTGCGGCGGCGCCCGCCGAGTACGCCTTCTGCATCTCGTCCTGGACGACCATGGACTCCTTGGTCTTGGGCATGGAACCCGACGCCAGGTCGAACGTGGCCTTGTAGCCGAACGTGCCGAGCGACAGCGCGATCAGGACGAGTCCGGACAGCGCGGCGGTCAGCGCCGGGCGGCGCTGCACACCGCGGCCGAGCGCGGCGAAACGGGCGTTCTCCGGCTCCCGTTGCCAGGACTTGGAGGGCCAGAAGACCTTCGGCCCGATGAGCGAGACCACGGCCGGGATCAGGGTCAGGCCCGCGACCAGGGTGGCGGCGACCGCGATGGCGAGGGCCGGGCCCATCTGCTTGAGGAAGCCGAGCGTGGACAGCACCAGCGCGAGGAAGGCGATGATGACCGCTCCGGCCGCCGAGGCGATGGCCTCGCCGACCCGGCCGACCGCGTTGACCATGGCCTGCTTGGGTTCGTCGCCGGCGCGCAGGCGTTCGCGGTAGCGGAACATCAGGAACAGGAAGTAGTCCGTGCCCACGCCGAAGAGCACGACGATCAGGATCGACGAGATCGAGCTGTTGGCCTGCAGGTCGAACAGCTTGGTGGCGTACGCGATCAGGCCGTTGGCGACGGCGGACACCAGGCCGATCAGGATCAGGGGCAGTACGGCCAGGATCGGCGCCCGGAAGATGATCAGCAGGGTCACCAGGATGATCACGAAGGTGCCTATGCCGATCAGCGCCTGGCCGCGCTGGGACGAGTCCTGCTGGTCGAGGGCCTGCGCGGCGGAGCCGCCGAGCTTGGCGTCGAGGTGGGTGCCCTTGGCGAGCGCCTTGGCGTCCTCGCGCAACACCTTCGCCGCGTCGGCCTGTTTCGGCTGGCCGGCGTTCTTGCTGTCCATCTGGACCAGGGTCAGGGCGTACCTGCCGTCCTTGGACGGCTGGCCGGGGACGACCTTCTGCACCTGGTCTATGTGCTTGTCGCCCAGCTCTGTGGTGATCCGGGCGACGTCCTGCCGGTCGGCGGCGGTCAGCTTGCCGCCGTCGGTGCGCTGGTACAGCACGATCGCGGACGGGGTGAAGGCGCTGG
Source organism: Streptomyces sp. NPDC028331 (assembly GCF_055565775.1). Classification (NCBI taxonomy): domain Bacteria; kingdom Bacillati; phylum Actinomycetota; class Actinomycetes; order Kitasatosporales; family Streptomycetaceae; genus Streptomyces; species Streptomyces sp. NPDC028331. The sequence continues at coordinate 150,972 of NZ_JBVHTR010000006.1, forward strand.
GGAACGCCTTCTGCTGGAGGTCCGCCGCTTTGATGGACTCGTAACTCTTGGGCAGGAAACTGCTCTCATCGCTGTTCGAGGGAAGGCTCGGAGCGGTGGCCACGATCGCCACCGCCGCGATCAGCCACGCCACGATCGTCCAGACCGGATGTCGGACGACAGCGCTTCCGATACGTCGGAACATGCGGAAGGTCCTCCTGGGTAGGAAGATCACCGCAGCCCGGGGAGCGGACCCTGGCATCGGCGACCCCGACCGGCACGCCGAGAACGGGCCGGTCGAATGGTTGTCTTGGGGACCGATCGTAGTGGCCGCATTCCAAGATCATTCCATGGGGCCTCCGGTGATGTGAGAAGCCGTCACCTTTCGGCCGGGGTTGGCGAGTATCCGACGGCGATGAGTGAACTCCGTTTCCGCAGAAGGACATTCGGACGAAGCCGGGATGCGCGTTGCCTGCGGCGGGGAAGCCGTCGATGACACCGCGCGGCACCAGCAGTCCGTCGACGGTGCTCGGCGTGGTCGCGGGTGCGGCGACGGCGCCCGGACGCACGACGCCCGGCAGCAGAACGGTCAGCGGCCGGTCTACGACGATCCGCGCGCCCTCGGCGGCGAGCTTGCCGACGAGGCCGTCGAGCTTGCCGCGGTTGCGGGAGATCAGGGCGACGTCGAAGCCGTGGGACCCGAAGGTGCGGGCGATGGCCAGCCCTCCCCGGTCGGCAGGTTCGGCTCCACCGCCCTGACCATCCCGGCGGCACCGAGCCCAGCTCCTCCTTGGTCGGGAAGCGGCGGAACAGGGTGGCGATGCCCACGCCCGCCTCGCGGGACACGGACGCCATGGAGGCGTTGAGGCCGTCTCGTGCGAACACCTTGCGCGCGCCGGCGATGATCCGCCCCCGGTTGCGCTCGGCGTCGCTGCGCAACGGCTGGGCGGCGGGCTCGTCGGGGCTCCGGGCGCCACGGCCCGTACCGGCCGGCCTGGCGACCGGACTGCGTTATCCATTTTCGGCGCCAGGCAGGCCGTCGTCGAACCGGAGAGGGTCATCGATCCGAACGGAGTTCTCCTCCAGCTCGAGGCCGAAGGACTTCTGCACCTTTCGGGGTACCCGGAGATCGTCGTCGGCGCAGCAAGCAAGGAGAGACGGCAATGCGTGGAGTAGTCATGTACGAGGCCGGGGACGTCCGGGTGGAGGAGCGGGGGGATCCGAAGATCGTCGAGCCGACGGACGCGATCGTCCGGCTGACCGCGACCTGTATCTGCGGGTCGGACCTGTGGCCCTACCGCGGGATCGAGCCCGCCGACCACCAGCCCATGGGCCACGAGTATGTGGGCGTCGTCGAGGAAGTCGGCTCCGACGTGAAGAACCTCGCGGTCGGCGACTTCGTCGTCGGGTCGTTCGTCATCTCCGACAACACCTGCGAGATCTGTCGGTCGGGCTACCAGTCCGGCTGCGTGCACCGGGAGTTCGTGGGAGCGACGGTCGGCACCCAGGCCGAGAAGGCCCGTATCCCGCACGCGGACGGCACCCTGGTCGCCACGCCCGGTCAGCCGGACGAGGACCTGATCCCCTCGCTGCTGGCCGCCTCCGACGTGCTCGGCACCGGCTGGTACGGTGCCGTCGCCGCCGAGGCCGGCCCCGGCAAGACCGTCGCGGTCGTCGGTGACGGCGCGGTCGGCCAGATGGCGGTCCTCGCCGCCAGGCAGCTCGGCGCGGATCGGATCATCGCGATGTCCCGCCACCCCGAGCGGCAGGAGCTGGCCCGGTTCTACGGCGCCACCGACATCGTCGAGGAGCGCGGGGACGCGGGCGTGGCGAAGATCAAGGAACTCACGGGCGGCCTCGGCGCGCACTCGGTGGTCGAGGCCGTCGGCACCCAGGAGTCGACCATGCAGGCGATCGGCGCCACCCGCCCGGGCGGGCACATGGGCTTCGTCGGCGTCAACTACGAGGTCTCGGTCAAGGGCATCGAGCTGTTCTTCGCCGGCATCCACATGGAGGGCGGTCCCGCCCCGGTGCGCCGGTTCCTGCCCGAGTTGATCCAGCTCATCTGGGACCGCGAGATCGATCCGGGCAAGGTCTTCGACCTCACCCTGCCGCTGGACCAGGCCGCTGAGGGTTACAAGGCCATGGACGAGCGCCGCGCCACCAAGGTGCTCCTCACCCTCTGACCCGTCCCCGCACGTACGCTCGCCCCCCACGCACCGCCACGCCGGGGCGTGACCCGCGTGGGATGGGAGCGCGCAGGGGCTCGCCCTCGGCGGGCGTAGCGGCCGAGGCGCACCGCACCCAATCCCCCACCGACAGACGGGAGACGACCGACATGGCACTGGTTCTGGTGACCGGAGCATCCAGCGGGCTCGGGCGCAACACGGCGAACGCGTTGGCCGACGAGGGGCACGACGTGGTCGCCCACGTCCGCAACCCGGCCCGTCTCAGCGACGCGGATGACACCGCCCGGTGGAAGGGTGTCATCACCGGGGACCTCGCCGAACGGGGCGAGATCCGCGACGTCGCCCGGCAAGCCGGCCACTTCGGCCGCTTCGACGCCGTCGTCCACAACGTCCGCTGACCGTCGGCAGGGGCACGCGCCCGGTGCGGGCGTGGCTCCCGCCCTGTCCAGGCTCCGCCCTCCGACCCGTCCGCCGTCCGGGCCGGCCGCGCGTGGTCAGGGCTGAAGGCGTGTGAGGAAGCCTCGGAGGGCTGTCGCGACGGCATCGGGGGCTTCCACGGGGAGCAGGTGCCCGACGGCGGGGACGGTGGTCAGGGTCGCGTGCGGGATGTGCGGCAGAAGGTGCTCGCGCAGGACGGACGGGGGTTCCACCACGTCGTTCTCCCCGGCCAGCACGGCCACCGGGACCTCGATGTCGCGTACGGAGCCCGTGATGTCCTGCGCGATTCCGCGCAGCGGCCACTCCTGCCGGGCCTCGGCACCGGAGGCGAGGCTGTCACGCACCGCGGTGGCCCGCACGGCCTCGGGCAGCGGTGCGGCGGTCAGGACATGGTCGAGGGCGTGCACCACCGTCTCGGGCGAGTCGTACGCGTGGGACAGGCCCTGCCGGTACTCCTCGGTCACCGTGGCGGGCGGCTGCGGCGGCGCGGGCGCAACGAGCACCAGGCCCACCAGCCCCTCGGGCCGGCGGGCCGCGGCGAGCTGACTCGCCTTGCCGCCCATCGAGTGACCGACGAGGACGAACGGCCCCGACACGCACGCGTCGGCCACGCGAACGAGATCGTCGGCGAGCCGGTCGAGGTGATAAGGCCCGGGCAACGCCCGCGAGGTGCCCCAGCCGCGCTGGTCGAAGCGGACCGTCGCCTGCCCGGGCGGCAAGTGGCCGATCACTCCGTTCCAGGTGTCGGCGGAGCCGCCCCAGTAGTGCGCGAACACCAGCACCGGTCCGGTCCGACCGCCGACTCGTGCGTCCAGGACCCCGCCCGCCACGGGCACCGGCATTGTGGATTCCGTCATCGTCACACCTCTCGCGTCGGCTGGGCGAAGCGACCGTCGTCACACTGCCGCAGCCTCGAACGGGTAACCTGTCGTACCTGTCAGGCCCACGTCCGACCGTACGAGAAGGCATATCCGCGCCTCGGTGAAAAGAGACACGGCGATTGTGGAAAACGGACACAGTCCTGTTCGGCAACTGCGTTACCTGCCTGCCGTCGGGTCGCCGTACGGCGTGGAGGTCCTCGACTTCGCCGCGCTGCGTGCCATGGACACCGACCGCCGTCGCGTCCTCCCGCAGCGCCCGGACTTCCACGTCTTCGCCCTGGTCGGCTCCGGCACCGGCACCCATGAAGCGGACTTCCACACCTACCGGCTGACGGAAGGAAGCGCGATATGGATCAGGCCGGGCATGGTGCACCGCTGGAGCGACATCGACTCCTGCCACGGGCCGCTCGTCCTCTTCCGGCCCGGTTTCCTCCCCGGCTTCACCGCGGCGGAGGCCACCGCACCCGTCTGCTGGCATCTGGACCAGCAGCACCTGGACCTCGCCCTGGTCGCAGCGGAACACCTCGGCCGCGAACACGACATGGCAGCGACGACGCCACGCCTGGTGTCCCCCGCGCTGCTCTCCCACCTGCTGGCGGCGCTGATCCTGCGGGCACTGCCCGACACACCTGACTCGTCCGACGCCACCCGGGCCGGCGGCCGGCACACGGACGTGTTCCGCGTCTACCGAGCCGCCGTGGAAGAGCACTTCACCGACTGGCACCATGTGGCCGACTACGCACGGGCGCTGGGCTACGACGTGCGCACCCTCACGCGCGCAACGCGCACCGCCGCGGGCACCGGCGCCAAGGCCTTCCTCGACCAGCGCATCCTGCTGGAGGCCAAGAGGCTGCTCGCCCACACCGATCTCCCGGTCACCGGCTGCGCCCGACGCCTCGGCTTCCGCGACGTCGGCAACTTCACCACCTTCTTCCGGCGCCAGGCCGCCATGCCCCCCGCCGCCTGGCGCGCCGCGTACGGTGCGGCCGGCACCCGATCCATTCCGCCGCCCGCGAGGTGACACAACGGCAGCCCGAGTGAGAGCAAGCAGTCACCTGCTCACTCCGGGAGCCGCAGGGCCGCGATGAAAAGGAGACGTTTGTACGAGAGCAGACGGTCTACACGATGAGCTAACACAGCCTTTACACGACGAGACGGAGACGCACCATGGGCATCATCGCGTGGATCATCATCGGCCTGCTCGCCGGTGCCATCGCCAAGGCCATCATGCCGGGCAAGGACCCCGGCGGCATCGTCATCACCATGCTCATCGGCGTGGCCGGCGGACTGCTCGGCGGCTGGCTCGGCAAGGTGATCTTCGGCGTCGACTCCATCGACGGGTTCTTCGAACTCTCCACCTGGATCGCCGCGATCGTCGGCTCCCTCATCCTGCTCGCTCTCTACCGCCTCTTCACCGGCAACCGGCACTCGCACCGTCACGCATGACCCGCTGACGCCGAACGCATCCGGGTATCTCTCGAAGGCTCCCACCCTGGTTCGAAGGGGGGAGCCTTCGCCGTGTGCGGGCCACCGGGCGGCGGGACATCCGTCGGGCGCACGGCCGTCGCGCGCCGGGTCCCGAGGGCGTTCCGGCAGCAGGGACGACGACGGAACCCGCGCGGGCCTGTGACGGCGGTGCACCGCCCGGCCTTGACGGGGCGCTGCAAGATCCGGAGCCGGCGGCCGCGCGGCGATGAGGTCACGCACACTTCAGCGTTCGCCCGAACCGGGCACAGGAGCGGGCCCATGCGGGCAGCAAGAAAGCGGACAAATTGCCCAGCAGGGCTGTGAGCTGCTGTTTCGCACAATCCCATCAGGCATTATCGGGCGATTTCAGGCCCGTTGTGGGCCACTTTTCGCCAAAAGCTGATTGGTATAAATGTGCGGCAAGACCGGGCACGCCGTGCCCGGACCGGGTACGCAAGCCGAGGGGAGTGCGATGAACGCCGAAGAGCGTCAGAGCCGCATTCTCGCGCTCGCTCGTCACCAGGGACGAATCGAGGTCACCACCACGGCCGTCGACCTGGCCGTCGCGCCGGAGACCATCCGTCGCGACCTCAGCGTCCTGGAACGCAGGGGCCTGCTCCGCCGCACCTACGGCGGTGCCTATCCCGTCGAGGGCGCGGGCTTCGAGACGGGCCTTCCCCAACGAGAGACCCTGCACGTCCAGGACAAGCGCCGGATCGCCGCGGAGGCGGTCAAGCTCCTCGGTGACGCGGAGACCGTGTTCGTGGACGAGGGCTACACCCCCCAGCTCCTCGCCGCGCTCCTCCCCGGTGACCGGCCCCTGACCGTGGTCACCGCGTCACTGTCCACCGCAGCGGCGATCGTGGACTCTCCGCAGGTCACCGTGTTGCTCCTCGGGGGCCGGGTCCGGGCGCGGACCCTGGCCACGGTGGGCTCATGGGCCTGCGCCATGCTCGAGCGATTCGTGATCGACCTCGCCTTCCTCGGGTCGAACGGGATCTCCCGGGAGCTCGGCCTGACCACCCCCGATCCGGTGGTGGCCGACGTCAAGGCCAAGGCGCTGGCCGTGTCGCGCCGACGCGTGTTCATGGGGCACCACAGCAAGTTCGGCGCGAGCAGCTTCTGCCGCTTCGCCGGGGTGGGTGACTTCGAGGCGATCGTCACCGACACCGGGCTGTCCAGCGCCGAGGCGCACCGCTACTCACTGATGGGACCCCGCGTCCACCGGGTCTGACCCGCTCAGCCCGCCCCCTGCCGCCAGGGACGGCTCCGCCAGAGCCGCGCCGACGGCATCCCCTGCCCTCTCACAGCCAACACAACCGTCTGCCCGATCCCACATTCCCCCTCCCCCCATCGCTGCCCACATCCGACATTTCATGAAAGGGACGATCATGATTTCAAGACCCACTGTTCTGCGGCGCGCTGTGCCGCTGGGCGCGCTGGCCGTGTGCGGCGCACTGATCACGGCGTGCGCGGGCGCCGGCGGCGCAGGCGGTGGCTCCGGCTCGCACTCCATCAACGTGCTGATGGTGAACAACCCGCAGATGGCGGACCTGCAGAAGCTCACGGCGGCCAACTTCACCAAGGAGACCGGCATCAAGGTCAACTTCACGGTGCTGCCCGAGAACGACGTCCGCGACAAGATCACCCAGGACTTCTCCAGCCAGGCCGGCCAGTACGACGTGGCGACCATCAGCAACTACGAGACGCCGATCTACGCCAAGAACGGCTGGCTCGCCCCGCTGACCTCGTACGCGAAGAAGGACACCGCCTTCGACCAGAGCGACATCCTGCCAGCCATGCAGGAATCCCTGACGGCGTCCGGCCAGACGTACGCCGAGCCGTTCTACGGCGAGTCCTCCTTCCTGATGTACCGCAAGGACGTCTTCAAGGAGAAGGGGCTGACCATGCCGGCCAACCCCACCTGGCAGCAGGTGGCCGACCTGGCGGCCAAGGCCGACGGCGCCAGGCCCGGGATGAAGGGCATCTGCCTGCGCGGCCTGCCCGGGTGGGGTGAGGTGATGGCTCCGCTGACCACGGTGGTCAACACCATGGGCGGCACCTGGTTCGACAAGGACTGGAAGGCCCAGGTCGACAGCCCGGCCTTCACCAAGGCGACCAAGTTCTACGTCGACCTCGTCCGCGCCCACGGTGAGGCCGGCGCCCCGCAGTCCGGATTCGCCGAGTGCCTCAACGACATGGAGCAGGGCAAGGTCGCCATGTGGTACGACGCGACCTCCGCGGCCGGGTCGCTGGAATCCGACGGGTCACCGGTGGCCGGGAAGATGGGCTACGCGCCCGCGCCGGTCGACCGGACCAAGAGCTCGGGCTGGCTCTACACCTGGGCCTGGGGCCTGCAGAAGGCGAGCAAGCACCAGGACGACGCCTGGAAGTTCATCTCCTGGGCGTCCAGCAAGCAGTACGAGGAGCTGGTGGGCAAGAAGCTCGGCTGGTCCCGCGTCCCGGCGGGCAAGCGGAGCTCCACGTACACCAACCCGCAGTACGTCGCCGCGGCGTCGGCCTTCGCCGAGGCCACCGCGAACGCGCTGAAGTCCGCCGATCCCAAGAACCCGGGCGTGCAGCCCCGGCCCGCTCCCGGCATCCAGTTCGTCGGCATCCCCGAGTTCACCGACCTGGGCACGCAGGTCTCCCAGCAGATCAGCTCCGCCATCGCCGGCAAGACCAGTGTCGAGCAGGCACTGAAGACCAGCCAGGCGCTCGCCGAGAAGGTCGCCGCCAAGTACGCGGACAAGTGATCCCTCCCCGATCCACCCGACGTTCCCGACCTCCGGGTCCCGCCCCCGCGGGACCCGGAGACGGGGGCACAGCGGAGACACACCCATGACCCTCACTCACTCGCTCACCAAGCGTGCCCGAGCGCCGCAGACCGTCCACCAGGCGGCACCCCCACGGCGATCCCGCGGGGCATGGGCCCGGCGGGCCCCGCTGCTCCCGGCCCTGATCTTCATGATCGTGGTCACCCAGCTCCCGTTCGTCGGCACCGTGGCGATCTCGTTCATGCGCTGGAACGCCCTCGACCCCGGCAACCGGGCCTTCGCGGGCCTGCAGAACTACAAGGACGCGGTCACCGACCCGCAGCTGCGTTCCTCCCTGCTGACGACCGTCACGCTGACGGTCACCGTGGTGCTGGTCAGCCTGGTTCTGGGCCTGGGGCTGGCTCTGCTCCTCGACCGTCGGTTCCGCGGCCGCGGCATCGTCCGCACCATGCTGATCACACCGTTCCTCGTGGTGCCCGTGGCCTCCGCACTGCTGTGGAAGCACGCGCTGTACAACGCCACCTACGGGCTGATCAACGGATCGCTGACCTGGCTGTGGAGCCTGTTCGGCAGCGACAACGCGCCGCAGCCCGACTGGCTGTCCTCACTGCCGCTGATGTCCGTGGAGGCGTCGCTGATCTGGCAGTGGACGCCCTTCATGATGCTGATCCTGCTGGCCGGGCTGCAGAGCCGCCCCATGGACGCCGTCGAGGCGGCCCGCGTGGACGGTGCGACCACCTGGCAGGTCTTCCGCCACCTCACCTTCCCGCACCTGCGCCGCTATCTCGAGCTGGCCGCACTGCTGGGCAGCATCTACGTGGTGCAGAACTTCGACGCCGTCTTCACGCTCACCGGCGGCGGCCTGGGCACCGCCAACCTGCCCTACACCGTCTACGAGACCTTCTACCAGGCGCACGACTACGGGCAGGCCTCCGCGGAAGGCGTCATCGTCGTCCTCTGCTCCCTCCTCGTGGGCAGCTTCGCGCTCAGGACCGTCTCGTCCCTGCTCCGAGAGGAGACCCTCTGATGGCCGCGACCATCGCCTCCCCCCAGCGCCCCCCGGGCAGCCCCGGCGGCGCGGCCCGACGCCGGCGCGGCGCACTCGGCCTGCTGGCCTGGCTCTGCGGAGCCGTGTTCTTCCTTCCGGTCGCCTGGATGGTGCTCACCTCGCTGCACAGTGAGTCCGACGCCGCGACCAACCCCCCGAGCCTGGGGGCGCCGCTGACCCTCCAGGGCTACCGGGAGTTCCTCGGCGCGAGTACCGGCGTCTCCCCCTGGCCGCCGCTGATCAACTCCTTTTCCGCGAGCCTCGTCTCGACGCTCCTGGTGCTGGTGCTGTCCATCCCGGCCGCGTACGCGCTGTCCATCAAGCCGGTGCGCAAGTGGACGGACGCGATGTTCTTCTTCCTGTCCACCAAGATGCTGCCCGCGGTGGCCGGACTGCTGCCGATCTACCTGATCGCCCAGAACAGCGGCCTGCTCGACAACGTCGCGCTGCTGGTCATCCTCTACACCTCGATGAACCTTCCGATCGCGGTGTGGATGATGCGTTCGTTCCTCGCCGAGGTCCCCGTCGAGATCCTGGAGGCGGCCTCCATCGACGGCGCCGGACTGCCCACCGTCCTCGCCCGGATCGTCGCGCCGGTGGTCGCCCCCGGCATCGCCGCCACCTCGCTGATCTGCTTCATCTTCAGCTGGAACGAACTTCTCTTCGCACGTGTGCTCACCGGTGTCGTCGCCGGCACCGCCCCCGTGTTCCTCACCGGCTTCGTCACCAGCCAGGGCCTCTTCCTGGCCAAGGTGTGCGCCGCCGCCGTCTGCATTTCCCTGCCGGTCCTCATCGCCGGATTCGCCGCCCAGGACAAGCTTGTCCAGGGCCTGTCCCTTGGAGCAGTCAAGTGAAAGCCGCCGTCATCAGCTCGCCCGGCCAGGTCGGCGTCGAAACCGTCGACGACCCCACACCGGGCCCCGGGCAGGTGGTGATCGAGGTCTCGGCCTGCGGCCTGTGCGGCACCGATCTGCACATCCTGCAGGGCGAGTTCGCGCCGACCCTGCCCATCATTCCCGGACACGAGTTCGCCGGCGAGGTCGTCGCGCTGGGCTCCGGGGTACGCGACCTGGCCGTCGGCGACCGCGTCGCCGTCGACCCCTCTCTGTACTGCCACGAGTGCCACTACTGCCGTATCGGGCGCGGCAACATGTGCGAGCGCTGGAACGCCATCGGTGTCACCGTCCCCGGCGGCGCGGCACAGTACACGGCCGCCCCCGCGGCCAACTGCGTGAAGCTCCCCGAGCACGTCCGCACCGAGGACGCCGCCCTCATCGAGCCGCTGTCCTGCGCGGTACGCGGCTACGACATCCTGCGCTCCACGCTCGCCAGCAACGTACTCATCTACGGCTCGGGCACCATGGGCCTGATGATGCTGGAACTCGCCAAGCGCACCGGGGCGGCCACGGTCGACATGGTCGACATCAACGAGGACCGGCTCGCCACCGCCCGCACGCTCGGCTGCAGCAACGCGGTGACCACCGCCGACGCGATCGAGCGCCCGCGCGGCTGGGACGTGGTCATCGACGCCACCGGCAACGCCCAGGCCATCCAGGACGCCCTGGGCCGGGTCGGCAAGGGGGGTACGTACCTCCAGTTCGGCGTCGCCGACTACGCGACCCGGGCCACCATCGACCCGTACCGGATCTACAACGAGGAGATCACCATCACGGGCTCGATGGCGGTCCTGCACAGCTACGAGCGCGCCGCCGAGCTGTTCGCCGGTGGAGTCCTCGATCCGGAGATCTTCATCAGCGACCGGCTGCCGCTGACGGACTACGCCGAGGCCCTGCGGCAGTTCCAGGCCGGGAAGGGCCGCAAGATCCAGGTGCTGCCGTGACCAGTAGCAGCGAAGACGGACACGACCGCGCCGGTACCGAGCCGGCGCCGGGGGCCCTGGCCGGCAGAGGGGACACAGCGGCCCCCGGGCTCCCGGCGCTCGTCATCGGCGAGGCACTGGTGGACATCATCGCCGGTCCCAACGGCCCGCGCCGGAGCCACCCCGGTGGCAGCCCCGCCAACGTCGCGCTGGGTCTGGGCAGGCTCGGGCACCCGGTCCGGCTCGCCACCCGCGTGGGACACGACCACTTCGGCAGCCTGGTGCGAAAGCACCTGGAGGGCAGCGGGGTCGACCTGGCACCGGGATCCGTGGTCGACGCCGCCACGTCCACGGCGACCGCCGTACTCGATGCCGCGGGCGCCGCGAACTACACCTTCGACATCACCTGGGCGCTGTCGGAGGCCGTCGAGGAGGCGCTGCGCGACGGCCCGCCGGCGCACGTCCACACCGGATCCATCGCCACCGCCCTGAGTCCGGGAGCCGACCAGGTCTTCAGCACCCTGCACACCCTGCGCACCTCGGCCACCGTGTCCTACGACCCCAACCTGAGGCCCGCACTGCTCCGCTCCGCGGAGCGGGAGCGTGACCGGGTGGAGGAACTCGTCGCCGTCAGCGACGTGGTGAAGGCGAGTGAAGAGGACCTGGCCTGGCTCCATCCGGGCGAGAGTCCCGACGAGACGGCGGCCCGCTGGGCACGAAACGGTCCGGCGCTGGTCGTCCTCACCCTGGGAGCGAACGGCGCCCGGGCCTGGTGGCGGCACGGCTGCCAGGACATCGAGCCGGTGCCCGTCCGGGTCGTGGACACCGTGGGGGCGGGCGACGCGTTCATGGCCGGACTGGTCAGCCGGCTGCTGCACGCCGGGCTGCTGGGAGGCGGCCCGGGAGCGGAGGCGGAGACGGCACGCGCGGCACTGCGCGCGGCGACGGACACCGATCGACTGCCCGCGGTGCTCGGCGAGGCGCTGGCGGTGGCCGCCCGGGCGGCCGCGCTCACGTGCGCGCGTGAGGGAGCGGACCCACCCACGGCGGGAGAACTGACGGCGTGAGCCTACGCGTTGGCCGCGGAGCCGAAGAGGTCCATGTCGTCCCGGGCGCCGACCACGTGGACGACGAGACGGAGCTGCTCCCGTTCGACAAGCCGGAGGAGTCCTTCACCAAGTACCTGGCGTGGAGCCACTGCTGACGGTCAGCCGCCCCCGGGGACATCCCCTGGGGCGGCTTCCCGGGCCAGGAAGACCCGGCGGCGGCCGAGGAGGTCGACGGTACGGCCGGCGTTTTCACGCCCGCCCTGTGGCACGTCAGCCGCCCGCGGCATCCTCGGCCTCCCAACGCAGCAGGTCGCCCGGCTGGCATGTGAGCACCTCGCAGAGCGCGGCGAGCGTCGCGAAGCGCACCGCCTTGGCGCGGCCGTTCTTGAGTACCGCCAGATTGGCGGGCGTGATCCCCACACGGTCCGCTAGCTCGCCCACGGACATCTTCCGCCTGGCCAGCATCACGTCGATGTCGACGACGATGGGCATCAGATCACCTCGTCCAGCTCGGCCTGCATCTGCGCCGCTTCGACGTCGCGCGCGACGGCCTGGGCGAGCAGCATCCGCAGCACGAGCACGATGAGCGCGACACCCAGGATGGCCACGCCAACCCCACCCATGATGACGGTGACGCCCGGGTCGTCCCGCTGGCCCGGCGCATTGAGGACCGTGACCGCGAACCACAACAGGGCAGCCGCCACGATCGCACCGATCACGCCGTCCACGTACCGGAAGGCGGCATGAGAGAACACGGTTCCGCGTCGCACCATCGTCACCAGCCGCCATACGCAGACCAGGGCGACCTGGACCGACACCATGCCCAGGATCGTGATCACGCGCAGCGGCGTCAGCGGGAGCGACCCGTCCTCCGGGTCGCTCCCGCTGACCAACGCCCACACCATCCCTGCCTGTACGAACACGGTGCCGGCGAGCACCACCACGAGCACGGCGCGAAGCGCACGCACTGCCAGCATTCCCATGACCCGTCCTTCCATCGAATTGCGGTGGAAATCTATCGAATCTCGATAGATGAAGGCAAGGTTGGGACGGAGGGTGGGCGGCGGTTTCGCACCGCGGCGGGACGCCGCTGTGAGCCGGCATGGTGGCCGCACGCATAGCCAACGCTCGAACTATATTGCCCCACCACATGTGCGCCTGACCTGCATGTTTCTACCGTGTGCCGACACGTACCCGTCCCCACCGCACACGAGGAAGTGGCGCACATGGCCTCCGGAACCACCGCTCCCCCACCCCCGGCGAAGCTCCCCCGTATCGTCGCCGCCAGCCTCATCGGCACCACCATCGAGTGGTACGACTTCTTCCTCTACGGGTCCGCCGCCGCGCTCGTCTTCAACAAGCTGTTCTTCCCCGGCTCCGACCCGCTCGTCGGCACGCTGCTGTCGTTCCTGACGTACGCGGTCGGGTTCGCCGCCCGGCCGCTCGGGGCCCTGGTGTTCGGGCACTACGGCGACCGGCTCGGGCGCAAGAAGCTACTGGTCCTGAGTCTGCTGCTGATGGGCGGGGCGACCTTCGCCATCGGACTGCTGCCCACGCACGCCACCGTCGGTACCGCCGCGCCCGTGCTGCTCACCACGCTGCGTCTGGTGCAGGGATTCGCGCTCGGCGGCGAGTGGGGCGGCGCCGTTCTGCTCGTGTCGGAGCACGGCGACGCACGGCGGCGGGGCTTCTGGGCCTCGTGGCCGCAGACCGGCGCGCCGGCCGGGCAGTTGCTCGCCACCGGTGTGCTGTCGTTGCTGACCGCCGTGCTCTCGGACGACGCGTTCGGTTCCTGGGGGTGGCGCATTCCGTTCCTCCTGTCCGGGGTGCTGGTGATCGTCGGTTTGTGGATTCGTCTGTCGGTGGATGAATCGCCCGTGTTCCAGCAGGCGTTGGCGCAGGCCGAGGCCCGTAAGACGGCTGCGGACGGCGATGCGGAGAGGCTGCCGCTGGTGTCCGTGCTGCGTCACCACTGGCGTGACGTACTGGTCGCCATCGGCGCGCGGATGGCGGAGAACATCAGCTACTACGTGATCACCGCCTTCATCCTCGTCTACGCCACCACGTCCGCCGGCGTCTCCAAGCAGACGGCCCTCAACGCCGTCCTCATCGGCTCCGCCGTGCACTTCGCGGTCATCCCGGCCTGGGGCGCGCTGTCGGACCGGATCGGCCGCCGGCCCGTGTATCTGCTGGGTGCGGCCGGGGTCGGCCTGTGGATGTTCCCGTTCTTCTGGCTCATCGACACCGGCGGCTTCGGGAACCTGATCATCGCCGTGACCGTCGGTCTCGTGCTGCACGGGGCGATGTACGCACCCCAGGCGGCCTTCTTCTCCGAGATGTTCGCGACCCGAATGCGCTACTCGGGTGCGTCCATCGGCGCTCAGTTCGCCTCGGTCGCGGCCGGTGCTCCGGCCCCGCTCATCGCGACCGCGCTGCTGTCCGACTACGGCAGCTCCACGCCCATCGCCCTGTACGTGATCGCCGCGGCCGTCCTGACCCTGATCGCGGTCGGTGTCGCCAAGGAGACACGCGATCGGGACCTGGCCCGGGTCGAGTCCGCGGACGCCGAGCCCTCGGGGGCGCGGGCGGCGGATGCGCGCACCGTCTGAGTCCGGGTGCTCCCGACCGGCCCCGTGCGCTCGCGCGTGCGGGGCCGGTCCGCGTCGTGGCACCGGGTGAGCGGCTTCAGCGGAGAGGCGGGCACGACAACCGGTACAGGCGAAGCGCCAGTTGTATCTCCAGGGCGCGGGCCGGGCTCTGCCAGTCGTCTCCGAGGAGCCGGCCCACCCGCTCCAGGCGCTGCGCCACCGTGTTGACATGGACGTGCAGTTCGTCCTTGGTGCGCGCCGGGCTCATCCCGCAGGCGAAGTACGCGTCGAGGGTGCGGACGAGGTCGGTGCCGCGCCGTTCGTCGTAGGCCACGACCTCACCGATGGTGCGTTCGACATAGCCGGCGATGTCGCGGTCTCCGGCGAGCAGCAGCCCCAGGAAACCGAAGTCCTCGGCGGCCGCCCCGTCTCCGGCGCGGCCCAGCAGTCGCAGGGCCTCGAGGCAGCGTTGTCCCTCCGTGTAGGCGGCGGCCACGGCGTCGGGGCGGCCGCCGAGGACTTCGACGGGGGCGGAGGCTCCGACGGTGACCGGTTCGTGGACCGCGGTGCCGAGGTGGCGGGCGGTGCGGCGGGCCAATTCTGTCGCCGTGTCGCCCGGATCCAGCGGCAGCAGCAGGACCGTACCGCCGTCGCGGGCGGCGGCCAGGCCGTGCCGCGTAGCCGCCAGGTGGGACGCGGCGGACCACAGGCGGCGGCGGGCGGCCGCCTCCTGGTCGGCGTCGGCCCCGGTGCCGTCGAGGCGGGCGGCGAGCACCACATGGGTGGTGTCGAGGTCCGCGTGCAGACGGGCGGCGCGCTCGCGCAGCACGCGCGGATCACGGTCGCGGGCATCGAGCAGGTCGTCCAGCAGTTCGCCACGGACGCGCTGTTCGGCCTCGGCGGCCGAGCGGCGGGCGAGCAGCAGCAGGGAGGTGACCATGGCCGCGCGTTCAAGCGTGCGCTGGTCGACGGGGTCGAGCCCCGGATGACCGCGCAGCGCCAGTGCGCCGAGCAGCTCCCCGCCGGCCGCCACGGCGGCGATCCAGTCGTCCCCGTGCCGTACGGCGTGGCCCTCGGCGCGGGACGCCTCCAGGGGTGCGGCGGGCGCGGCCGCCGCCTCGGTGAACTCGACCGTGCCGTCCAGGACCTGGGACACGGCCGCCGCCACGTCGTGGACGCCGCCGCCGCGCAGGACGAGTTCGGCGAGGCGGTCGTGGACGTCAGAGGCGCGCTCGATGACCGCGCTGCGGTCGCGGATGATCTCGTTTGCACG
Source organism: Streptomyces sp. NPDC028331 (assembly GCF_055565775.1). Taxonomy (NCBI): domain Bacteria; kingdom Bacillati; phylum Actinomycetota; class Actinomycetes; order Kitasatosporales; family Streptomycetaceae; genus Streptomyces; species Streptomyces sp. NPDC028331. The sequence continues at coordinate 166,480 of NZ_JBVHTR010000006.1, forward strand.
GGCGAGCCGGTCCAGGGCCGAACGGGTCTCGGTGAGGAGGTTGGCGGTGTCGATGGCGGCGGCGGCCAGCGCCGCGAACGAGCCGAGTAGCGCGATCTCCTCCCGCTCGAAGACCCTGGCCCGCCGGTCGGCGGCGAACAGCACCCCGATGACCTGGGCACCGATCATCAGGGGCACCCCGAGGATCGCGACGAGCCCCTCGTCGCGCACGCCCGTGTCGATCGTCCAGGTGTGCCGGAATCGGTCGTCCTTGAAGTAGTCGGGCGTCACGTAGGGGCGGGCGGTCTGGGCCACGAGTCCGCCGAGCCCCTCCCCCATGCCGAGCCTGAGCTGCTGGAAGCGTGCGGCGACCGAGCCCTCGGTGACCCTCATGTAGGTGTCGCCCGCGTCCTCGTCGTGCAGGGTGAGATACGCGACGTCGGTGCTCAGCAGGGAGCGGGCGCGCTGGACGATCGCCTGCAGGACGGCGTCGAGGTCCCGCAGGCCGGCCAGGTCGTGGGCGGTCTCGAAGAGCGCGGACAGCTCCGCTTCGCGGCGGCGTCTGCCCTCCATCTCGGCGCGCACGTGCAGCGCGAGCCGCTTGGCCTGCTCGAGCGCGTGGATGCGCTCGGGAGGCAGGCCCTCCGCGCGGGCGAGCAGCACCGGCTGCTCGTAGGCGTCGGCCGACGCGCCCCGGGCCAGGAGCTCCAGGAACGGCGCCTCGGCACCGGTGCCGGGGCGCTCCGCGGACTGTACGTGATCGCGAGACATGCCCCCAGAATGACCCACCGCCGGCCCGGGTCCACCTGGCCTGTGGACAACTTCCGACATGTCCCCGCTCAGTCCCTGCTCAGTCCCTGGTCTGCCCCTGGTCGGCCCCTGGTCGGCCCCTGCTCAGTCTCCCCTCGGTCCCCGCTCAGTGGGCGGTCCAGCCGCCGTCCAGGACCAGCGACGTACCGGTGATGAAGGACGCCTGCGGGCTGCACAGATAGGCCACCGCCTCGGCGACCTCCTCCGGATCGATCAGCCGCTTGACGGCGCTGTCCCGCAGCAGCACCTCGGACAGCACGCGCTCCTCGGGGATCCCGTGTGTGCGTGCCTGGTCGGCGAGTTGCTTCTCGACGAGAGGGGTGCGCACGTACGCCGGGTTCACACAGTTCGAGGTGACGCCGTGCGGGGCGCCTTCCAGGGCGGCGGTCTTCGAGAGTCCTTCCAGTCCGTGCTTGGCGGCGACGTACGCCGCCTTGTACGGGGATGCGCGCAGCCCGTGGACCGAGGAGATGTTGACGATGCGGCCCCAGCCCTGCCCGTACATGTGGGGCAGCGCTCCGCGGATGAGCCGGAAGGGGGCTTCCAGCATCACCGTCAGGACCGTGTGGAAGACGTCGGGTGGGAACTCCTCGAGCGGCCGCACCAGTTGGATCCCGGCGTTGTTGACCAGGATGTCGGTGCCGGCGGCGGCGTGTTCGGCGGCGTCCAGGTCGGTGAGGTCGAGGACGTGTGGTGCGACGGTGCCCGGCAGGTCGCGGGCGGAACCGGCGAGGGCGTCGAGGCCGGTGGCGTCCCGGTCGACCGCTCTTACCTTGGCCCCGGCGGCGGCCAGCCGCAGCGCGCAGGCGCGGCCGATGCCGCTGGCGGCACCGGTGACGAGGGCGGTGCGTCCGCCGAGATCGACTGAGGTGGTGTGGGGGTGGGGCACGGTCATGTGGTGACCCTAAGCAACGCCGGAGCCCCACCCCATATGGTCACCACCCATACTTCACAGTGGATTCGTGGGGTCGAACCATGTGGGTGCGTCCGCCAGGGCTTGCTTGATCCGCAGCAGGCCGAATTCGTTCAGATCCGGCAGGGAGTCCACCGGGAACCAGCCGACCTCCAGCGACTCGTCGTCGTTCACGCGCGCTTCGCCGCCGACGGCCCGGCAGCGGAACGTGATGTCCATGTACTGGCACGTGTCGCCGTTGGCGTACGTCACCGGCGCCAAGGCCTGGACGAGGACCACACGTTCGGCGACGCACCGCACGGCCGTCTCCTCGTAGACCTCGCGCACGGCGCAGGCCGCGGGCTGCTCCCCGGGATCCGGGATGCCACCGATCGCCGACCACCGCCCGGTGTCGGACCGGCGCCCCAGCAGCACCCTTCCGTCGTCGTCCAGGACGATGGCGGTGACGCCGGGGAGCCAGAGCAACTGATGACCGGCGGAGGCCCGGATGGTCCGGATGAAGTCAGGAGTAGCCATGGGCCGACCCTAGCGGGTCGGTTCGGCGACTCCCGCTTCTTCGTGGCGAACGGCCTGGGTGCGGCGGTCGCGGCGGCCGCGTGTCCCGGACACCACCGCCCATCCGAGGCCGGCCGCCGCGACGAGCACGAGAAGCATCTCGGGGAGGGTGCCGAGCCGGGTGGCGGGGGTCGTGAAGGAGCGCAGCGGCACCTTCTGCACGAGCGAGTCGGCGACGAACATGCCCGTGCGCTGGGTGATCCTCCCGTCGGGCATGATGACGGCGCTGACGCCGCTGGTCACCGGAACGGTGACGGTACGGCTGTGCTCCACCGCCCGCACCCGTGACATGGCGAGCTGCTGGTACGTCATCTCGCTGCGGTCGAAGGTGGCGTTGTTGCTGGGCACCGATATCAGCTGGGCGCCGTCGGTGACGGTGGAGCGCACCGTCCAGTCGAAGGCGGCCTCGTAGCAGGTGACGAGGCCGACCTTGGCACCCGCCATGGTGAACACGCCCGGCTTGTGTCCCCGGCTGAAGTCCTGGCGGACCATCGCCGTCCAGTCCGGGTTGATGGCGTTCAGCAGCGAGCGCAGCGGAAGGTACTCGCCGAACGGCTGCACCTGCCGCTTGTCGTACGTGTCGACCGGGCCCTTGGCGGGGTCCCACAGGATCTGCTCGTTGTAGAGCCTGCCGCCCCGCTCGACCACACCGCCGACCGAGATGGGCGCGCCGATGGCCTTGGCGGCGCGGTCGATCACGGCGGCGGCGTCGGGGTTGGCGAAGGGGTCGACGTCGGAGGAGTTCTCGGGCCACAGCACGAAGTCGGGCCGCGCGACCTTGCCCGCCTTGACCTCGGCGGCCAGACGCTCCGTCTCCCGCGCGTGGTAGTCGAGGACGGCGCGCCGCTGGGCGTTGAACTCCAGCCCGGAGCGCGGCACGTTGCCCTGGATGACGGCCACGGTCGCAGTCCCGTCCTCCGCCTTGTCGCTGACCAGGGAGCGCGCGGCGACGGCGCCCGCCACGGGAGCGGCGACGCTGATCAGGGCCGCTACGGCCGCTCCGCGCCGCAGCGCGCTTCCGGTGCGCCGCCACTCCACGACGAGCCGCACGGTCTCGTAGAGCCCGAAGCCGCACAGGACGACCGCGAAGCCGAGCACCGGGGTGCCGCCGACCGCGGCCAGCGGGAGGAAGACGCCATCCGCCTGACCGAAGGCGATCTTCCCCCAGGGGAACCCGCCGAACGGTACGCGCGCGCGTGCCGCCTCTCCGGCGATCCACAGGGTGGCCGCCCACACCGGCCAGGCGGGCAGCCGGGAGACCAGCGCCATGCCCGCGCCCACCAGCGCGATGAAGATCGCCTCGACCGCGACGAGCGCGACCCAGGGTCCGGGGCCGACCTCGACGCCGGTCCACACGAGCAGCGGCAGCAGAAAGCCGAGGCCGAACAGATAGCCGAGGCCGAGACCCGCCTTCCAGGTACGGCCGCGCAGGGACCAGCCGAAGACGGCGAACGCCGGAAGGGCGAGCCACCACAGCGTCCGGGGCGGAAAGCTGACGTAGAGCAGCACTCCGGACAGCGACGCGGCGACGGCCGGAACGAGGCGCCGCACCCGGCGGACGGCACGGGGCGCGGGCGCGGCCTGTGGCTCGAGCTGTTCCGGCTCGCCCACGGATGTTGCGGTGACGGTCACCCGGGGAGTCTACGGCGCGTGACCACGGCGCGGACAGCGCGGCCCGTGCCCGCGGCACTGCGGGTCCGCCCCTTCCTGCGGCGCGGGGACCACCGTCCGCCGCATCGTTTCTGCACAACCCGTCCACAAACCGGCGCATCGCCCGATACGGTGTGCCCGAACCCTGGAGACCACGGCCGGATGGGGCGGCCGGGACGATCGGGGTCCGTCACAGGGGGGCGGCGGTGGGATCCACGGAGGCGGAGTCCGAGGCCGGTGCCGGTACCGGTGCCGGGGACACGGAAGACGAGAGACGCGACGCCGGGGACACGGCGGGTGTCCTGGTGCTCGCCGCGTGCGCGGTCTGGTCGCTGATCACGGCCGCCACGGACGGCGGAAGGCCCGAGGGCGTCCTGCTCGCGGTGCTCGCGGTCGCCGCGGGCTACGCGTCGGGACGCATCGTCGGGGCGCTGGTGCCGGTGGCGGCACCCGCAGCGGGCGCCCTGGCCGGCGTCGGGCTCGCCGTGGCCGCCCCGCATATCGCGGTGGGCCCGCAGTTCGTCACCCCGCTCGGGCACACCGGCGGGACCGCAGCGCTGCTGACGCTCTCCTCGGGGGCGGCGTGCTGTGCCGCCTGGGCCGCCCGGTCCCCCGCGGCCCGGCTGGCGCTGCGCCTGGCGGCCGCCGGGATCGCGGTGGTCGCGGCGGCGATCGGTTCCACGTCCGGGCTCGTGGCCTGCACCGGCGTACTGCTGTGCTCGCTCGCCGCCGACCGGATCCGGCACCGCGCCCCCGCGCTCGCCGCCCTGGGGCTCGTGGCGGCCCTGGTGACCGGCCTGACCTGGGCGGTCACCGACGACGTACTCCCGGAGGGACTCAGGTCCTTTCTGACGGACCAGCTCAGCCGGCACCGGGTCCTGCTCTGGCACGACGCGCTCGCACTGGCGCACCGGAACCCCGCCCTGGGCGTGGGCCCCGGACGCTTCGGCGATCTGAGCGCCACGGCCGCGCAGTCGCTCCTGCCCGACGGCAAACCGCACTCCGCGCCCCTGCAGCAGGCAGCCGAAGAGGGGCTGCTCGGCGTGGCGCTGCTCGCGACGGTGTTCTGCTGGGTTCTGTACGCGCTGTGGCGCACCCGGCGCCCCACTCCGCTCGCGCTCACGGCGGGCGCCGCGCTCACCTCCCTGGCGGTGATCGCGGCGCTCGGCGACGCGCTGAGCTTCACCACGGTGACGGCGGGAGCGGGACTGCTGGCCGGGATCGCGACCGCGCGCCCGCTGGTGAACGACCGGGCGCCGGGCCGATGAACAGGAAGCCGGGCACACAGGACCCGGCCGGACCGGGGAAGGGGACGCGGACAGGAGTCAGTGCGTGGCGCCGGGCAGCGTCGGATGCAGCCGGGCGCGGATGACCCGCACCGCCGTCTCGGCGTTGTCCACGGTGATCGTGAACGTGTGACCGTCCCACAGGCGCAGGACGACACCCTCTCCACGCCGTACGACCACGGCGGTGCCCTTCTCGGGCCGCCAGCGGTATCCCCAGCCGCCCCACTGGCGCGGTGTGACGCGCGGCACGAATTCGGCACCGGCGACGTGCGCGAGGGGGATGCGGCGGCGCGGCACACCGATGTGGCCGCAGCGCACCTCCAGGCATTCCTTGTCGACCTTCACGGCGACGTGCACGAACGCGAGCGTGCCGAAGAGGACCAGCAGCCCGGCCGCGATGCAGCCCACGACCGACATGACGAGCGGGGCGACGCCGGACGTCCAGGCGGAGTCGACGGCGAGTTCGATACCGAGCGCCATGCAGGCGGCGCCGACGAGCGCCGCCAGCCACTGCGCCCGATTGGTGGCCCGCCCTGTCCAGATGTCCGGGTGCGGGGTTTCGTCGCGGTGGAGGTGGTCCCTCATGCCACGAGAGTACCCATGTTCCGTAGCGCGGGCACCGTATTGCGGAGCGTCACCGGTTCGGGCCGGCGACCGCGGCGCTCACCGCGCCGTGCTGACCGCCTGCAGGAACCTGCCTTCGGGATACGACAGCGCCTCGGCCGGCAGCACGCCGTCCCGGCCGCTCAGCAGCACCGTCAGACCGCCCTCGGCGGGAGCCTCCGGAGCCGGGTCCGCGCCGATGCGGCGCAGCGCCTGCGCGGCCACCGCCCCGGCGCTTCCGTGCATGATGAGCGGCGCCGCGCCGGGCTTCTGGACGGCTTCGCGGATGCGGTCGGCGACCAGTTCGTAGTTGGTGCAGCCGAGCACGACGGTGGTGACGTCGTCGGGGGTGAGCGCCGCCGCGGCGGCGATCGCGGCATCGGTCGCGGGGTCGTCCGCATGGTGCACGGCGTCCGCCAGTCCGGGGCACGGCACCTCGGTGACCTTCACGCCGTCCGCGAACTCCTGGATCAGTCCGCGCTGGTAGGGGCTTCCCGTGGTCGCGGGCGTGGCCCAGATCGCGACGGGCCCGCCCCCCGCCGCGGCCGGCTTGATCGCCGGAACCGTGCCGATGATCGGCAGGTCGGGTTCGAAACGGGCACGCATCACCGGGAGCGAGTGCACGGAAGCGGTGTTGCAGGCGACGATCAGGACGTCGGGACCGTGCGCGGCGGCGGCCTCGGCGACGGCCAGGGCCCGCTCCGTGATGTCCTCGGGTGTGCGCGGTCCCCACGGCATCCCGTCGGGGTCCCAGGAGAGGACGAGGTCCGCGTCGGGCCGCAGCCGGCGTACCGCGGCGGCGGCCGGCAGCAGTCCGATGCCGGAGTCCATGAGCGCGATCTTCACCCGGCAACCATAGACGATATGTCCAACGGACCCCGGGGTGGGGCAGACTGCCACGGGTGAGTTCCGTTGCGTGGATCGCCGTCGCGTCGCTGGCGGCCTGGGTGTGGCTGCTGCTGGGCCAGGGCTTCTTCTGGCGTACGGATGTGCGGCTGCCGCCGCGCCGGGACCCCGGGGACTGGCCGTCCGTCTGTGTGGTCGTACCGGCGCGGGACGAGGCCGCCGTACTCCCGCACAGTCTTCCCTCGTTGCTCGCGCAGGACTATCCGGGGCGCGCCGAGGTCTTCCTGATCGACGACGGCAGTTCCGACGGCACCGGGGAGTTGGCCCGCGAGCTGGCGGAGCGGCACGGCGGGCTGCCGCTCACCGTCGGTTCCCCCGGCGAGCCTCCCCCGGGCTGGACGGGCAAACTGTGGGCCGTGCGGCACGGAATCGGACTGGCACGCGCGCGTGCGCCCGAGTACCTGCTCCTGACGGACGCCGACATCGCTCACGCGCCCGGCAGCCTGCGAGAGTTGGTGGCCGCCGCACGCACCGGCGGTTTCGACCTCGTCTCCCAGATGGCGCGGCTGCGGGTGGAGAGCGTGTGGGAGAGGCTCGTCGTACCCGCCTTCGTGTACTTCTTCGCGCAGTTGTATCCGTTCCGCCGGATAGCGGTGACGGGATCACGGACGGCGGCCGCGGCGGGCGGCTGCGTGCTGCTGCGCTCCGACGCCGCGGAGCGGGCGCGGATCCCGGACGCCATCCGGCAGGCCGTCATCGACGACGTGGCGCTCGCGCGCGCTGTCAAGAGGAGCGGCGGCCGCATCTGGCTGGGGCTCGCCGACCGGGTCGACAGCGTGCGCCCGTACCCGCGGCTGCACGATCTGTGGCGGATGGTCTCACGCAGCGCCTACGCCCAGCTCAGGCACAATCCGCTGCTGCTCGTCGGTACGGTGCTCGGACTCGCCCTCGTCTACCTGGTGCCGGCCGTCGCGTTCGTCGCCGGGATCGTCACCGGCGATGGGGCGGCCGTGCTGGTGGGCGGGCTCGCGCAGGCGGTGATGGCGCTGACGTACGTGCCCATGCTGCGCTACTACCGTCAGCCGCTGTGGCTCGCTCCCCTGTTGCCCGTCACCGCGTTCCTGTACCTGCTCATGACGGTCGATTCGGCGGTGCAGCACTACCGGGGGCGCGGCGCGGCCTGGAAGGGCCGCACCTACGCGCGCCCGGAGGCGGTGCTCGAGGAGCGGTGAGCGGGCCGGACCGATCGCGCCCGGTCCGGTCATTTCCTGCCCGGCGTCCAGTTCATGCCCCACCCATAGGCCCGGTCGACGGTGCGCTGCGGGCTGACGCCGCGCTCCGGGACGAGGTAGCGGGCCTCGCGCTGGACGACCAGGTCGCCGCCGGTGTTCGTGATCAGGGCGAGCGCGCACACGGTGGAGGGCACCGTGCACTCGTCCAGGGAGAACTCGACGGGGGCGCCGTGCTGCGGCTGGAGGGTGACCGTGGCGTGCAGATCGGCGAAGGAACGTGCGCCTTCGTAGATGGTCACGAAGACGAGGATGCGCCGGAAGCGGTCCCGGTGGTCGAGGTTGACGGTCAGGTTCTCGCCGCTCTCCACGGCGCCGGTGCGGTCGTCGCCGTCGAGGTGGATGTACGGCGGCCGGTGCAGCGAGCCGAAGGCGTTGCCCAGCGCCTGGACCACGCCCTTGCTGCCGTCGGACAGCTCGTACAGGGCGCACAGGTCCAGGTCGAGGTCCGCGTACCGGGTCGCCGCCCGCCCGTTCTTGCCGCTCCATCCCGAGGACTGCCCGCTCACCTGCCAGTTGAGGTTGACGCGCATCGCCCCGGAGGTGCCGCCCTGTTTGGCCAGCGAGACGGTGGGGGCCTGCTTGGTGAGCGTGACCTTGGTCAGGCGTACCGGGGCGGAGGGCGCCGTCGGCGGGGCGGAAGGCGGGGGCGGCGGTGCGCCGTGCGGGGCGGGCGCGGGGGGAGCCGTCACCGACGGCCGTTGCGCGGCGGGCGGTGGTGTCGCGGGGACGGCCGGCCGGTCGACGCGGGGCGCGGGCGGGGGCGCGGACGCGGCCTGCTGCGGCTCGTCCACCGTGATCCCGTAGTCCGTGGCCAGGCCCTCGAGGCCGCTGCTGTAGCCCTGTCCGACGGCACGGAACTTCCAGGCGCCCTGGCGGCGGTAGAACTCCCCCAGCACGAACGCCGTCTCGACGGTGGCGGTGGGGTCGAAGCGCGCGACCTCCGTGCCCTGCCGGGCGTCGAGCACGCGGATGTACAGGCCGTGCACCTGGCCGAACGTGCCGCCGTCGGCCGAGGCGGCGAGCACCACCGTGTCGATCGCGGGCTCCACGCGCGCGAGGTCGACGAGGAGCGTGTCCGTCACCTGGCCGCCCAGATCCCGCTTGCCCTCGTGCCGCACCGCACCGGAGGGATGCGCGGGCTGGTTGTAGAAGACGAAGTCCGCGTCGGTGCGGACCCTGCCGGAGCTCAGCAGCAGCGCCGAGGCGTCCGCGTCGGGCACGCCCGGTCCTGAGCGCCGGCCCAGTTCGACGCGCAGCGCCGTGGCCTGCACCTGAAGGTTGGACCCCTTGGCCATCGACATGTCCGCCCCCATCCATCTGTCGCCCCGCCGGGACCGCGAGCCGGGGCGGCTTCTCGCATCCGTGGGGCCAACCTATTCCCCCGGGGCCCGTGCTCCCACGACCCGCGCCGTGAGTGCGCTGCTCAACCGCCGGTAACCCACCCCGAACTCGGCCTTTACACGATCCAAACCCGGTTTGCCGCCCTTTTTTGCCGACTTCGCTCGCATTGGGGATCCCGCGTCACCCCAGGCGCGCAAAACAACCCTCTTATCGGTCTCCCCAACCAGCACATCGTGGGCTTAACTTATGTCCCATGACCTCCCCCCGCTCCACCTATGGCGGCGGCTACTACTCCGCGTCGCCCTTCCCGGACACTCCGATCTACGACAAGCTCGTCGCCGAGCGGGGCACCCCGCAGATCGCCCCGATCCGGGTCCCCTCCGCGTACGAGACGCCGGGCAGCAGTCTGCCCGCACTGCCGTCGGCGCTGCCCGCGCTGCCGTCCGGTCCCTCCCAGCAGGCCCCGGCGTACGGCTACCCCCAGACACCGCAGCCCGCACCGCTGCAGCAGGCCCCGGCGGCGTACATCCCGCAGCAGGCGGGACCGCGCGGCTACCCGGGCCCGCAGCAGATGCAGCAGCCGCGCCCCATGGCCTCGGGCTACGAGGCGATGCGCCCCGCGCCCCAGCGCCCTGCCCCGGCGCCCTACCAGGACCCGTACAACAACGGGCAGCAGTACCGCGGCTACTGATCCGCGACCGGGTGAGGCCGTCGAAGCCGAGTGGCACGATGGCCTCATGCCGAATCCAGCGCTGCACTCGATTCACGTCCACCCGGTCAAGGCACTGCGGGGCCAAGCACGCCCCGAGGCCGTGGTGGAGCCATGGGGGCTGGCCGGGGACCGGCGCTGGGCGCTGATCGACGACACGGGCAGGGTCGTCACCCAACGCGAGCGCGCGATCCTGGCTTTGGCGAGCGCCGAAGCGCTGCCCGGCGGAGGTGTCCGGATATCCGCGGAAGGTCGTGCGCCGCTCTCCGTCGCCGTGCCCGATCCGGTCGGCACGACGACCGCGAAGTGGCCGAGAGAGAAGATCGAGACGGTTCCGGCCGGCGCCGAGGCCGACGCGTGGTTCAGCGCCTACCTCGGCCAGCAGGTGAAGCTCGTCCACCTCGACGATCCGGCAACGCGCCGCCCGATCGACGACCCGCCGTACGGGCGCCCGGGCGAGACGGTGAGCCTGGCGGACGCCTACCCGCTGCTGCTCGCCACGGTCGCCTCCCTGGATGCCCTCAATTCCCTGATCGCGCAGGGTGATCACCCCGATGAGGGCCCGCTGCCCATGAACCGGTTCCGGCCGAATCTCGTCGTGGCCGGCACCGAACCCTGGGCCGAGGACGACTGGCGGCGGATCTCCATCGGGGAGGTCACGTTCCGGGTCGCCAAGGGGTGCGGACGCTGTGTCGTGACCACCACGGACCAGTTCACCGCCGAACGCGGCAAGGAGCCGCTGCGCACGCTCGCCCGCCATCGCCGCTTCGGCAGCCAACTGGTCTTCGGGCAGAACCTGGTACCGGAGACGACCGGCGTGGTCCGCGTCGGCGACCCCGTCACCATCCTCGAGTAGCGCGACCGACGGTTCCCTTCCGTCGTTCCGCCCCGCCGGACCCTGCAGTTGTCCCGCCGGGCCCGGCGTTCGCGTCCTGCCGGGCCCGGCCGTTCGTCCTGCCGCACGCGCCGTGGCACGGAACAGGATCCTCCGAATCCGGGCCGGGAAAGGCCGCGATGCGACGCACGGGCGGGAACCCGGGCGACGGCCGCGGTCGTTGAGCCGCGTGAGAAGTCCATGAGAGGCGTACGGCGCGGGCGAAGGGTGATTTCGCTCTCTCTTCCCCGGCGTCGGAGGTGGACGGCCGGGTGCGGGGGTTATCACGGACGCGGAAGGGGGTGCGGGACGTGCGAGCAATCAACGGCCTGTGGCAGTGGCGGCACAATCCGCTGCGCCGGACGACCGATCTGGTCGAGGCATGGGTGGCGCTGGTCGCCCTGCTGCTGATCCTCGTCGCCGCGCCGGTCGCCGGGTCGCTGATCGGCTCGGTCGCGCAGGACGCCCTCCAGCGCTCGGTACGGACCCAGCAGCACAGCCGTCACCAGGTCCCGGCCACCGTCGTCAAACAGCTCGGCCGCGTAACGATGGACACCGATCCGGACTCCTCGACCCGGGACGCCGACAGCCGCGTTCTCGCCGACTGGACCGCCCCGGACGGCACCGCACAGCACGGCACGGTGATGGCCACCCTGTCCTCCCCGCATCCGGGCGACCGCTTCCCGCTGTGGACCGACGACCACGGCCGGATCACCGCCCGCCCGCTGGACAGCGCCACCGCCACGACACACGCCGTGCTGGCCGGTTTCGGCGCCGCCGCGGTGACGGTGGGACTCATCGAGGGCTGCCGCAGGCTGATCCTGTGGCGCCTGGTGCTTCGCCGCTACGCCCGCTGGGACAAGGCGTGGGACAAGGCGGGCCCGGACTGGGGCCGGACCGGAACGGGCAGTTGACGGCGTCCGGCCTCCGGTCGGCCGGTCACGTCCCCGCACGCTACGGTGGACCCGCCGGGCCGTCCGGCAACTTCGCGAGAACCCGCGTGAGCAACGAGGTGGGGGCACAGCAGCGCCATGGCACAGGGCACGGTCCAGGTGACGCACACCGGCACATCGCGGTGGCGGCGCCGCACGGGTGAGTACGCGTCGCTCGCCGCCGCCCTGGAGGCCGCGGGCGACGGCGACGTCCTCACCGTCGCGCCGGGTACCTACCGGGAGAACCTCGTCGTGCAGCGGGCGGTGACGCTGCGTGGGCCGGAGGGCTCCCCCGGTTCGGTGCGCATCGCTCCGGTGGACGGCGTGCCCCTGACCGTGCGGGCTTCCGCGGTGGTCCAGGACCTGCACGTCGAGGGGCAGGACGCGGCGGCGCCCGCGCTCCTCGTCGAGGAGGGCACCCCCGAACTGGTCGACGTGCGGATCATGACGCGGTCCGCGGCCGGCATCGAGGTCCGCGGCAGCGCGCGCCCCACGGTGCGGCGCTGCACGGTCGACAACCCGGCCGGCATCGGCATCGCCGTCGTGGACGGCGGCGGCGGGGTGTTCGAGGAGTGCGAGGTGGTGGCGGCCGCCCAGTCGGGCGTCGCGGTGCGCGGCGGTGCGCACCCGCGCCTCGAGCGCTGCCGGGTCCACCACACCTCGGGCGCGGGCCTCTCGGCGACCGGCGACAACTCCTCGCTGGAGGCGGTCGGTTGCGAGGTCTACGAGGTGAGGGGCTCCGGTGTGCAGATCACCGGGCGGGCCACGGCGCATCTGACGGACTGCGATGTGCACCGCACCACCGCCGACGGCGTCACGATGGACACGGACGCGGTGCTCACCCTGGCCGACTGCCGCATCCACGACATCCCGGAGAACGCGGTCGACCTCAGGTCCCGTTCGGTGCTCACGCTGACACGCACGACGGTCCGGCAGTTCGGCCGCAACGGCCTGTCGGTGTGGGACCCGGGCACCCGTGTGGACGCCAACCAGTGCGAGATCTTCGACAGCACCGGCGACTACCCGGCCGTGTGGGTCAGCGACGGCGCGACCGCGGTGCTCGACTCCTGCCGGGTGCACGACGTGCCCGACGCCCTGTTCGTCCTCGACCGGGGTTCGCGCGTGGACGTCGTGGACAGCGACCTCACGCAGGTGCGCAACACGGCGGTGTCGGTGAGCGACGGCGCCACCGCGCAACTGGACGACTGCCGGATCCGGGAGGCCGCGACGGGTGCCTGGTTCCGGGACCACGGCAGCGGCGGCACGCTGTCGGGCTGCACCATCGACGACACCCAGACGGGCGTGATCGTCACCAAGGGCGCCGACCCGACCATCGAACGCTGCACGGTGACCTCGCCGGCGGAGGCGGGCTTCTACGTCTCGGCGGAGGGCCGGGGCAGCTTCCTGAACTGCCGGGTGACGGGCAGCGGCGGCTACGGCTTCCACGTCATCGACGGCTGCCGGGCCACGCTCCGGAAGTGCCGTACGGAGCGGTGTGCGCGCGGGGGCTACGAGTTCGCGGACGGCGGCCCGGGCGCGCCCGGCGGGGGCGGTGCGGTCGTCGAGGACTGCACCAGCGACGAGAGCGCCGGGCTACGGCCCGTGGTGGCCCAGGAGACGGCCGTGCAGGCGACGAGTCCGTCGCCGGGACTGCTGGGCATTCCGAGCCAGCGCACCACCGAGCAGGAGCCACTTGTCACCGCGGTCCCCGAGCCGCAGAAGTCCGCGCGCAGCTCGCAGGCCGTGCTCGGTGAACTCGACGCCCTGGTGGGCCTGGAGAGCGTCAAGCGGGAGGTGCGGGCCCTCACCGACATGATCGAGGTGGGGCGCCGCCGGCAGCAGGCGGGCCTGAAGGCGGCCTCCGTGCGGCGGCATCTGGTGTTCACGGGCTCCCCCGGCACCGGCAAGACGACGGTCGCCCGGCTCTACGGCGAGATCCTGGCCTCGCTCGGCGTCCTGGAGAAGGGCCACCTCGTGGAGGTCTCCCGGGTCGATCTGGTCGGCGAGCACATCGGCTCCACCGCCATCCGCACCCAGGAGGCCTTCGACCGGGCGCGCGGCGGAGTGCTGTTCATCGACGAGGCGTACGCGCTGTCGCCCGAGGACTCGGGGCGGGACTTCGGGCGTGAGGCGATCGACACGCTGGTGAAGCTGATGGAGGATCACCGGGACGCGGTGGTGGTGATCGTCGCGGGCTACACGGCGGAGATGGAGCGCTTCCTGTCCGTCAACCCGGGTGTCGCCTCCCGCTTCTCACGGACGATCACCTTCGGCGACTACGGCCCGGAGGAGCTGCTGCGGATCGTGGAGCAGCAGGCCGAGGAGCACGAGTACCGGCTGGGGCCGGGTACCGCCGAGGCACTGCTGAAGTACTTCACGGCGATCCCGAAGGGGCCGGCGTTCGGCAACGGCCGCACCGCGCGCCAGACCTTCGAGGCGATGGTGGAGCGGCACGCGGGCCGGGTCGCCCAGCTCGCGGACGCCAGCACCGACGAGCTGTCCCTGCTCTATCCCGAGGACCTGCCGGAGCTGTCCTGAGCGTTGTCTCCGGGCTCCGCGCCCGGCGCTGCGGGGGCGTGCGCGGGCCGTGGGGCCGGCAGCCCGGGTCCGAGGCGAGCCAGCAGCCGCTCCCGTTCCTCGGCGAACGCGGGGTCCGCCTGGTAGTCGCCGTGCCCGAGGATCGGCGCGGGCAGCGGGTGGTGGGGGGTCCGGCCGTAGGCGAGCGGGTCCTTCAGCGGTGGGTGGTCCACCTGCGGGCCGCAGTCGCCGGGCAGGCGGATCGGGCCGCCGATCGGGTCGGTCAGGCGGTACAGATTGCGCCAGCGGTCCACCTCGCGGTGCAGCGAGCTGAGCGCGGCCGGGCCGAAGTACGCGGGGAACCAGCGCCCGTACAGCCGCTCCAGGGGTGAGCCGTACGTCAGGAGGGCCACCCGTCTGCGGACGGAGGGCCCCACCTGCCAGGCCGCGGCAGCCGCCAGAACGCTGCCCTGGGAGTGCCCGGACAGGACCAGCCGTCCTCCGGTGGAGGCCGTCCAGGTGGCCATGCGCCAGGTCAGGTCGGGTACGGCGCGCTCGGCGTAGCAGGGCGGGGCGAAGGGGTGGGCGGCGCGCGGCCAGAACGTGCCGACGTCCCACAGGACGCCGATGGTGCGGCGCGCGGAGGCGTCCTTGTAGGCGCGGCGTCCCCAGGTGACGAAGAGCAGGAAGCCGATGCCGATCAGCCAGGAGCCGAGGGCCTGCGAGGTCTCGGCGGCGCCCCGGACCAGCGGTGCGGTGCCACGTGCGGCCGCGTCCGGCGTGTCGTGGGTGGCGAAGGACCCCGCCAGGGCGACGGCGCCCAGGAGCAGGGTCATGGCGGAGGTGACGGCGACGACGAGCGGCGCCCGGTCGGTGAGGGTGGCCATCGCGCGCGTGCGGGCGATGCGCGATGTCCGGGCCGGGTCCTCGGGCTCCCCCGGGTGGTCGAGATCGACGGCGACCGTCTCGGCGCGGCACAGCGCCCGGGTGCGCCGGGCCAGCACGCCGGCCACGGCCGCCAGGGCGAGGAGCAGGAGCGGGCTCGTGGACGCCTGCCAGGTCAGCAGGGCGGGCGGGCCGGCCAGGGTGTGTCCGGTGCCGTCCAGCCAGTCGGCGACCCACTGGGCCACACCGCCGGACATCACGCCGCCGAGCGCGCAGGCCAGCAGCGCGACGGCGGGTCCGGCCAGTCCGCGCATCGCGGTGCGGGTGCCCGGGTGGGTGCGGTACAGGATGTGGGCGACGGCACCGAGCGCGATCACGAGGAGGCCCTGCGTCAGGGTCAGCGCGCCGAACGCGGCGTCCTGGGGCAGCCGGCCCGACGAGCGCCAGCCGGGGCGGGACCAGGCGGTGTACACCATGGTCAGGGCGAGCAGGGCGAGGGCGCCCGCGGGCAGCGATCGCACCACGGCGCGGTCGGGATTCTCGTCGAGCCGGTTCTCCGAGCGTCCCCGGCGGCACACCACCCACACCACGACCGCCGCGCTCGCGAGCAGCAGGATGTGCAGCAGCCAGCCGAGTACTTCGAGCTGGACCGAGCCGTGGCGGCGGTCGTAGCGGGCGGCGCTGCTGCCGAGCGCCGCGGTGACCGTCAGGAGGCCCGCGGCGGTGTGCGCGGCACGCAGCCGGGCCACCAGCCGGCGCCCGTACCAGAACCCGGGGCGGCCGAGCGGGACGCGGCGGGACTCCTCGTCGGGCTCGGGATCGCGGGAGATCGGCTGCTGGGACTCGTAGGCGCTCCAGGTGCGGTGCGAGAGGTACCACAGCAGGCCGGTGAGCGCCGTGGGCACCAGCGCCGCCAGAACCAGGCGTCTCCCGGGCCGGCTCCACCAGCCGGAGCCGGGGACGGCGGGCGAGAGGAAGCCGAGCCAGGGATGGCGCCCGGCGCAGGCGCGTGTGCCCGCGCACTGCCAGGCCACCAGGTCCAGGGCGACCTCGCAGGCGGCGGCGACCAGCAGCACGGTCAGGGTGAGGCCGACGAGCCGGACGATCACTCCGTACAGGCGGACGGTCCGCCGCCGGCCGACGGCCGTGGGACGCATCCAGTGGGCCAGGTTCGCGACCATGAACGGCAGCAGCACCAGCCACAGCGCACGGGCGGCGTTCCCGGAGGTGAGATTGCACCAGACGTACGCCTCGGGCACCGGCTGCCCGCGGTGGCCGTCGGGCCGCCGTTCCGCGTCGGCGTCGTCGGCGCGCCGGTAGACGGCGGCCGTCTCGTCGCCGGTGATCCTCACCGTGCGCGCGGCGCCGAGCATCTCCCCGGGCGTGGTGCCGCCGACTCCGTGGACCAGGAGTTCCAGGGACGGCCCGGCCGACGCGGGGCGCTCGGCGAAGTCGCCGCACTCCCCCTGCTTTTCCCGTGCACGCTCCACTGTTCCGCTCTTCCCCCGTGCTGCGTACGGTGTGTCCCGGGCAGCGGGAGGATCTCCGCTGCGCCGGTGGCGTACACCTGTCGGCACGGAATGTCCCCGATATGTGTGACAGGGGCGGAGGCGGCGGGTGGATCCCAGGTGACGGGGGGTGGCGCCACCTGTGGCAAGCCGTGCGAGGATGGGGCGTCCGCGGTGCCGGTGACGTGAGAATGACCTCGTCGGAGCCGGTACGAGCGATATGTGGGATGTGATGGGATGAAAGGGGACGGAGCGGACGTGAGCGAGAATCAGAACCTCCTCGCGGAGCAGCGCCGTGCCCTGATCCTGGAAGAGGTGCGACGGCGCGGCGGCGTCCGCGTGAACGAGCTGACGCGCAAGCTCGGCGTCTCCGACATGACGGTCCGCCGCGACCTCGACGCGCTCGCCCGCCAGGGCGTTCTGGAAAAGGTGCACGGCGGCGCGGTGCCCGTGGTCGAGGCCAGCACGCACGAACCGGGCTTCGAGGCGAAGTCGGGCCTGGAGCTGACGGCCAAGGAGGACATCGCGCGGGCCGCAGCGGAGCTGGTCACTCCGGGCACGGCGATCGCGCTGTCCGGCGGGACGACGACGTACGCGCTGGCCCATCACCTCCTCGACGTGCCGGATCTGACCGTCGTCACCAATTCGGTGCGGGTGGCCGACGTCTTCCACGCCGCGCAGCGCACCTCGGGCCAGCGGCAGGGCGCCGCCACGGTCGTGCTGACGGGCGGTGTGCGCACCCCGTCCGACTCACTGGTGGGTCCGGTCGCCGACCGGGCGATCGCCTCCCTCCACTTCGACGTGCTGTTCCTCGGCGTGCACGGGATATCTCTGGAGGCGGGCCTGTCCACGCCGAACCTGGCGGAGGCCGAGACCAACCGGCAGCTCGTGCAGTCCGCACGGCGTGTGGTGGTGGTCGCCGACCACACCAAGTGGGGCACGGTGGGCCTGAGCTCGTTCGCCGCGCTGGAGGAGGTCGACACCCTGGTGACCGACGCGGGGCTGCCGACGGACGCGCGGACGGAGATCTCCGAGCATCTGCGGCGGCTGGTGGTGGCGGGAGAGTCCGAGGAATCCACAGACGGCTGACACCGCGTCAGCTATGGTGAGCCGAGCCGGCTTCCGTTCGCGCACGTCCCGCGAGGAGGTTCCGTCCATGGCACACCGCCTGCGCCCGGTGGGGCTCCAGTTCCCCCGGACCGCTCCCGTACGGCTCGTGTTCACCGCGCAGATGACCGCGCCCCCCGACGCGGTCTTCAGGGCCCTCGCCGACGACGTCCCCGGGTGGAGCGACTGGTTTCCCGCGGTGAGGTCCATAGAGCCGGTCGACGAGGGCGCGGGACGAAAGGTGCGTCTCGCCGGCGGCACCCGCTTCCGCGAGACGATCGTCGCGGCCGAGCCCGACGAGCTGTACGCGTACCGGGTCGACGAGGCGACCGTCCCCGGCGTCCACGCGCTGCTCGAGGAGTGGCGGCTCGCCCCCGCCGGCACGGGCACCCGGGTGCAGTGGACCTGGGCGGCCGACGGCAACGCGGTCTTCCGCTCGCTGGTCAGCCTGTGTCGCGGTGCCCTGGCCCGGGTGTTCCGCGGCGCGGTGACGGCCCTGGACCGGCGGCTGGCGGATCAGGACGCCGGACCGGAATCAGCGCGGCCAGGCGCCCGTCCGCAGCAGTGACTCGATCGCCGCGGTGTACGGTGCGATGTCCAGCCCCTGTTCGGCCAGCCACGCGTCGGAGTAGTACTTGTCCAGATAGCGGTCCCCCGGATCGCACAGCAGAGTGACCACGCTGCCCGTGCGGCCGTCGGCCACCATCTCCGCGACGATCTTCAGCGCGCTCCACAGGCCCGTGCCGGTCGAGCCGCCCGCCCTGCGGCCGATCGCCCGCTCCAGGGTCCGTACGGCGGCGACGGCGGCGGCGTCCGGGACCTTCATCATCCGGTCGATGGCGCCGGGGACGAAGCTGGGTTCCATCCGGGGCCGGCCGATGCCCTCGATCCGTGAACCTCGGTCACAGGTGACCTCCGGGTCGCCGGTCGTCCACCCGTCGAAGAAGCAGGAGTTCTCGGGGTCGGCGACACACACGCGGGTGTCGTACCCCATGTAGTGCACGTATCGCGCGATGGTCGCCGAGGTGCCGCCGGTGCCGGCGGTGGCGACGATCCACCCCGGCACCGGAAACCGCTCCAACTCCATCTGGCGGAAGACGGATTCGGCGATGTTGTTGTTGCCGCGCCAGTCCGTGGCCCGTTCCGCGTACGTGAACTGGTCCATGTAGTGGCCCCCGCTCTCCTCCGCGAGGGCCGCCGAGGCCTCGTACATCGTGCGCGGGTCGTCCACGAAGTGGCACCGCCCGCCGTGGAACTCGATCAGGCGGCACTTCTCGGCACTCGTCGTGCGCGGCATGACCGCGATGAAGGGCACGCCGATGAGCTTCGCGAAGTACGCCTCCGAGACGGCCGTGGAGCCACTGGACGCCTCGATCACCGGGCGGCCCGGCCGGATCCAGCCGTTGCACAGCCCGTACAGGAACAGCGAACGCGCCAGGCGGTGCTTGAGGCTGCCGGTGGGGTGGGTCGACTCGTCCTTGAGATAGAGGTCGATGCCCCACTGCTCGGGCAGCGGGAAGCGCAGCAGATGCGTGTCGGCGGAACGGTTGGCGTCGGCCTGGACCTTGCGGACGGCCTCTTTCAGCCAGGTCCGGTACTCGGGATCACTGCGGTCCACGTCGAGGGTCTCGCCGGGGCGGGTCATCTGGGGGGTGCGCACGGCGGGACTCCTTACCGGGACGTGCCGATGTCCGGTTCACTCCGTCGGACGACTGCATCATAGACACCTTTCACACACCTTCTCACCTGCATAAACGCATCTTTGAGCCACCCAAAGCCGGGCCTGGGAAGGGAGTCCCGGACAGGCGGAAAACCGTGGGGGCGCATCCGCGCGGGTGCGCCGGGTGGCCGCTGCGACCCCGGTATGCGCACTGGTGCGACGCGCCGGGTCGGGGCAGACTGCACCGCGGGACGGGAGCCGGTGCGGTGGGCACCGCCCGGAGACCCGTCGGCCGGGGATGCACACTGGATCACGACCGAACTGTCCATCGAGGCCGCCGGATCGCGCAGCGGGTGGGATCCGGAGCGGGCCCAGCCGAACGCACAAGGGGGCGGACACCATGGCGGAGCCGGAGTTCACGGCCACGGGTGTGCGGATCGGGAAGGGACTGCGGTCGCTCACGCGGGCCGGGCAGGTCCGGATCAGCGACGGCAGGCTGCGACTGCTCACCAGTTACGGCAGCGAGATCGACAGCGCGCCGGTGCGGGCGGTGCGCGCCTCCCAGCCCTGGTTCGCGCCCGAGGACCGGGCGTTGGCCGATCTCAACGGCACGCGTTACTCACTGACCCTCGGCGATCACGATCCGGCGCCGGGGCAGCCCGGGCCGCCGTCGGCGCGGCGGTTCGTCGAAGCGGTGCGCAAGGCTGCAGGTCGCGGCGGCTGAGCGTGGCGTGAGTTGCGGGGCCGCGCGCGCTGCGTCACTCTGGTTTCACATCACTCTCGGTTTACCGGCGATTACGCTGAAGAACCAGCCGCCGGTCACGACAGCGGGCGGCCCCCGTACGAAGCCGTTCCGCACCAGGCGGCCGGAGTACTCAGCCGCACAGCAGGCGGCGTGTGCACACCCGGCCACCCTGCTGGATTTCGATCTCCGTGTCTTCTTCCGGACCTCAATTCGGGGAGTCGCAGCCGTGATCAGCCAGCCAAGCAGGCACTGCACGGTGGAGCTCCAAGCCCTGCCGTCGCGGATCGGCCAGGTCCGCAGAATCGTATCGGCGCAGTTGCGCTACTGGCACCTCGATTCCTTGATCGACCGGGCCGCGCTCGGTGTGACGGAGCTGTTGACCAACGTCCACCTGCACGCCCAGCCCGACAAGACGTGCACCGTCGAGATGGAGTTGCTGCTCGACCGGCTCACCGTCTCGGTGCACGACCACGATCCGCGCCTGCCGGAGTTGCGCACGGCGGATCCCACCGCCACCAGCGGACGCGGTCTGGCGATGGTGGCCGCGGTGGCCGCCAGTTGGGGGGCGCGTCCGGACGGCGATACGGGCAAGGTCGTCTGGTTCACGCTTCCCGCGCCGTCGGCGGCGCCGGCCGGACCGGTGCGCAGCCGCACCCCCTACGAACGGGCCTTCGAGACGCCCGTCCGCGGGCTCGCGGTCGACGAGCACGCGTCCCGCCCTGCTCCCGCCCGGTCGACCGTTGCCGGCTGACCGGGCGGTGACCCTCCTTCCGGCGGCCGCCGGGCGGATCATTCCGTAGCGCGGTGCAACGGCCGCCCGGACAGCCCACGCTCCCCTTCCGGGGCCCGCACGGCGGTGCCACCCGCCGCCGTGGACCGTGACGGCGTCGGCGACATGCGCGGCCGTTCCGCGTGCCGGTCACCGTGGTCGTCTCATGCGGTGCCGCCCTTGCCTCCGCGGCCGAACTGCTCGTCCAGGACGGAGAGGCGGCGCCAGTACTCGTCCTCGTCGATCTCGCCGGAGGCGAAGCGGCGGCCGAGCACAGCGATCGGCGAGTCACCGGCCGGGCGGCCGTCCATCGGGCGCCAGGGGCCGCCGCGGCCGCCGCGGACGGTGCGGCGCAGGACGGTCACGACGCCGACGACGACGGCCGCCCAGATCAGCGGGAAGAACAGGATCCACGGGCCGGGGCCGCCGCCCCAGTGGGCCAGGGTCTGCATCGTGCGGTCATCTCCCTCGGGGGTTGTCGGGTGATGCCTCGAGACTGGCTCCAGAAGGCGGCCCGGGTCGTCGTACGGCTGACGGCAGTGCGCGTACCCCACGGGGAGTAGACGGGGGCTCGTGCGGTGCTCCTTCACGAGGCGGCCCCGGGGGTCGACTTCTGTACCTACTAGTATGTACAGTGCTCGTGTGAGCACCCCGGAGCGACTGATCGAGTCGACCCGCGAGCTGCTGTGGGAGCGCGGCTACGTGGGCACCAGCCCCAAGGCGATCCTGGAGCGCGCGGGCGCCGGTCAGGGCAGCATGTACCACCACTTCAAGGGCAAGCCGGACCTGGCGCTGGCCGCCATCCGCCGCACCGCGCAGGAGATGCGCGCCACCGCGGGAGCCGTGCTGGACGCGCCGGGGACACCGTACGAGCGGATCGAGGCGTATCTGCGACGCGAACGCGACGTGCTGCGCGGCTGCCCGATCGGGCGGCTGACCATGGATCCGGACGTGGTCGCGAGCGACGAGCTGCGGGCGCCGGTGGACGAGACGATCGACTGGCTGCGCGAGCGGCTGGCCGGAATCGTCGAAGAGGGCAAGGAGCGGGGCCAGTTCGCGCAGTCCCTGGACGGGGAGGAGACGGCGGCGGTGATCCTCGCGACGGTCCAGGGCGGCTATGTACTGGCCCGCGCATCGGGCTCGCCGGCGGCCTTCGACGCGGGGGTACGGGGTCTGCTCGCCCTTCTCCGCCCGACCTCCTAGGAGCTGCCGACCATGCATGCCATGCAGTACGAGCTGACCCTGCCCGCCGACTACGACATGGGGATCATCCGCGGTCGCGTCTCCCGTATCGGGCATCTGCTCGACGCCTGGGACGGCCTCGGCTTCAAGACGTACCTGATGCGCGAACGCGGGGTGCATGGCTCACCGGTCAACCAGTACGCGCCGTTCTACCTGTGGAACACCATGGAGGGCATGAACTCCTTCCTGTGGGGAGGCGCCTTCCAGGGGCTCGTGGACGACTTCGGGCGGCCGGCGGTGCGGCAGTGGACGGGACTGGCGTACGAGGAGGGCACCGCGGCGGACTCCCCCGCCGTGGTCGCCGTGCGACGGCGCCGGCCGGTGCCGCAGGGAGTGCGACTGTCCGAGGTCATGGACGACGCGGTGCGCGAGGCCGAACGGCTGGCCGGGGAGGACGGTGCGGTACTGGCGGCGGCCGCCGTCGACACGCGGGGCTGGGAGTTGGTCCACTTCTCGCTCTGGGAGCACGCCACGCCGAAGGCCGAGGGCGATGTGTTCCAGGTGCTGCACCTGTCGGCACCCGGACGCGATGAGCTGCCGCGGGGACGGCAGTGGTGAGCTTCGTCCGTACGGTCGCCGGAGACGTGCCTCCCGAGGACCTCGGGGTGTGCGACGCGCATGACCACCTCTTCTTCTCCAGTCCGCAACTGCCCGGTCAGGAGCTGCGCAGCGTCTCCGCGGCCCGGGCCGAGCTGACCGCGTTCCGCGCGCAGGGCGGTTCGGCCGTGGTGCAGTGGACCCCGTACGGCCTGGGCCGGCGCGCCGCCGACCTGCCGCCGTTGTCCCGGGAGACCGGGGTGCACGTGGTCGCCGCGACCGGGCTGCACCAGGCCGTCCACTACGACGACGGCACGCTCGCCGCACTGCGCGGCCGGCTGGCCGACGTCTTCGTCGCCGAACTCACCCAAGGCATCGGCACGTCCGGGGTGAGAGCCGGGCTGATCAAGGTCGCCGGCGGCTTCCACGCCCTGGACGCGCATGCCCGCTGGACGATGACCGCGGCGGCGGAGGCGCATCACGCGACGGGTGCGCCGATCGCGGTCCACCACGAGCTGGGCACGGGCGTGCTCGACGTACTGGACCTGCTCTGCGGCGAGTTGGGGGTCCCACCCCACCGGGTGATCCTCGGGCACCTCAACCGCAACCCGGACTTCGTGGTGCACCGCCAGGCCGCGGAAACCGGCGCCTACCTGGCGTTCGACGGCCCGTCACGCGCGAACCACGCCACGGACTGGCGGATGCCGGACGCCGTCCGCGCCCTGGCGGACGCCGGTTTCGGTGACCGGCTGCTGCTCGGCGGCGACACGACCACCGCCGCGGCCCGCTCCGTGTCCGGCGGCCCCGGCATGCCGTATCTGCTGCGCCGGGTGCGGCCGAGGCTCGAAGTCGCCCTGGGCAAGGAGCCGGTGGACCGCATCCTCACCGGGAATCCCGGCCGTGCCTTCGCCGTGGACTGGCGTTGAGCGGCGGAACCCGCCCGCCCCGGCCCGATCGTGTCGATCCACCGGTGCCGAGGCCCCGCCTTCCCACCACCCGCCTGTGAGAGGAACAGCAGCCATGCCCTTCGTCCGTGTCGACGCCCTGGGAGCCGGGCCCGAACGGCTCGACGCGCTCGGCCGCGCCGTGCACGACGCCCTGGTCGAGACGCTCGGCATCCCTCCCGACGACCGCTTCCAGGTCCTCACCGGCCACGACGGCACTCGCAGCACGCTGCGCTACGACGACTACCTGGGCGTGCACCGTGACGAGGGCATCGTGTACGTCGCGATCACCATGCGCTCCGGACGCACGCGCGAGCGGAAGCAGGCCCTGTACCGGCGGATCGCCGAACTCGCCCAGGAGTACGCCGGGACGGAGCCGCGCAACGTGTTCGTCACCGTGACCGAGAACGAATCCGCGGACTGGTCCCTCGGCGACGGGATCGCGCAGTACCTGATTCCCTCGCAGGGCGCAGCGGCGTGCACCGCGCACGGCCGGAACGGGCAAGCCGCGCCCGGAGCCTGAAGAGACGTCAGGTCAGGGTCGCCAGTGGATCGTCCAGTACCGGCTGCCAGGCCAGCTCCGCCGCCCCGACCAGGCTGCTGTGGTCGAGTGTGCAGGCCAGGATGGGTACCTGGCCGCTGCGGCCCCACAGGCTGCGGTCGGCGACGACGGCGCGCAGCCGCTCGGGGTCGGCGTCGAGCAGGGTGCGGTGCAGTCCGCCGAGGATGATCCGGTCCGGGTTGAGGATGTTGACCAGGCCGGCGAGGCCGAGGCCGAGCCGGTCGATCAGCAGCTCGACGGCGCCGCGGACGGCCGGATCGGTGGCGTACTCGGTTCGGATGAGGTCGTTCGCCTGCTGAAGCTGTGAGACCTCGGGGCCGGCCTCGCGCCCGGCCGCCGCCAGGAAGGCCAGCGGGTCCGCCTCCACGTCGAGGCAGCCACGGCTGCCGCAGTGGCAGGGGCGGCCCTCCGGGTTCACGGTGAGGTGGCCGACCTCGAGCGCCAGGCCCGAACTGCCCGTGTGCAACCGCCCGTCGAGCACCAGCGCACCGCCCACACCCCGGTGCCCGGTGGCCACGCACAGCAGGTCCCTGGCGCCGCGGCCCGCGCCGTGCCGGTGTTCGGCGAGCGCGGCGAGGTTGATGTCGTTGGCCGCGAAGGCGGGACCGGTGATGCCGGCGGCGCCCACCCGCTCGGCGAAGATCTCCCGCACGGGCGCTCCCGCGGGCCACGCCAGGTGCAGCGGGTTGAGTGCCAGGCCCTCGGGTTCGGCGACCGCGGACGGCACGGCGAGCCCCGCGCCCACGCAGCGCCGCCCCGTCTCGCGCAGCAGTTCGGCGCCCGCTTCGACCACCGAGCCGAGCACCTTCGCCGGGTCGGCGTCGACCGTCTCGCAGCCGGGGGCGGTCGCGACGATCCGGCCGCCGAGGCCGACGAGCGCGGCCCGGAAGCCGTCGGCGTGCACCTGGGCGGCGAGCGCGACCGGTCCGTCCTCGGCGATCTCCAGCCGGTGCGAGGGCCGGCCCTGCGCCCCGGCGGCGGCACCCGGGTGGGCGTCGACCCGGATCAGACCCAGCGCCTCCAGTTCGGCGGCCACCGCTCCGGCGGTCGCCCGGGTGACGCCCAGTTCGGCGGTGAGCACGGCACGCGTCGGCGCACGGCCGGTGTGCACCAGCTCCAGTGCGGGCCCGAGCGCGCCGCGCCCCCGGTCCAGCCGTGTCCGTGTGGTCCCTTCCCCTGCCGTCCGGGGGCCCGCCTTGCCGCTCATGAGGGCGAGTCTCCCATGATCCGCTCCGGGTCCCGCCCGAAGCCGCTCACCCTGAGGGTGATGTTGAGCCGGCCCGTCATCCCGAGCGCGGGCGGCGCGGTCCCCGGCCGTACTCTCGGCACCCCGTGGTAGGCGAACCGCGCCGGGCCGCCGAAGACGAACAGGTCGCCGCTGCGCAGCTCCACGTCCGTATAGGGGCGCGCCCGGGTCTCGGTGTTGCCGAAGCGGAAGACGCACGCGTCGCCGAGGCTGAACGACACCACGGGCGCGCCCGACTGTTCGTCGCTGTCGCGGTGCATCCCCATACGGGCGTCCGCGTCATAGAAGTTGATCAGGGCGATGTCGTACGGCTCGGACGGCACCGCCCGGGGGCCGAGGGCGGCCTCGACCGCCTCGCGGCCCAGTGCGGCGAGCCAGCCCGGCAGCGGCTTCACGGGGGCGCCGTCGCCGTCGACGACCGTGCGGGCGTACCCGTAGGGGTACCAGTGCCAGCCCAGGCAGACCTGCCGTGAGGTCATCGTGCCCCCGCCGGGTGTGCGCACGGTCCGCAGGCCGGCCGGCGGGCGGGCCCACTGACGGCAGGCGTCCAGGAGCCGGTGCTGACGGTCCGCGTCCAGCCAGTCGGGCACATGGACCGCGCCGGGGGCGACCTGCGCGCGGCTCCGCGGGAACAGCTCGGGTTCCATGGCCCCATCATCACGTATCGGGCCGAGGGCGGACGGGTGGCCACCTGCGGCTCGGCTAGCCTGGACACACGATGAACGACCGTCTGACCACGCCGTGGGGCGCGTACGCACTGGCCCGCTTCCCTCAGGACCCTCGTGACAGGCTGCGCGCCTGGGACGCCTCCGACGCGTATCTGCTGCGGCACCTCGCGGCGAGCGGCACCCCGCTGGGCGGTGCGGTGGTGGTCGTCGGCGACCGGTGGGGCGCGCTCACGACGGCGCTCGCGGCGCACCGCCCGACGCAGATCACCGACTCCTTCCTGGCCCATGAGGCGACCCGCGCCAACCTCGCGCGCAACGGCGTCGACGCGGGCGCCGTCCGGCTGCTCAGCACCCGGGACGACCCGCCGTCCCGCATCGACGTGCTCCTGATTCGCGTCCCGAAGAGCCTCGCCCTGCTGGAGGACCAGTTGCACCGGCTGGCGCCCGGCGTGCACGAGGGCACGGTGGTGATCGGCACCGGCATGGTCAAGGAGATCCACACCTCGACGCTGCAGTTGTTCGAGCGCGTCCTCGGGCCGACCCGTACCTCGCTCGCCGAGCAGAAGGCCCGGCTGATCTTCTGCACCCCCGACCCGGCCCTCGACCGGGGCGCCAACCCGTGGCCGTACCGCTACCGACTCCCCGACGGCATCGGCCCGTTGTCCGGCCGGACCGTCACCAACCACGCGGGCGTCTTCTGCGCCGACCGTCTCGACATCGGCACCCGTTTCTTCCTCCAGCACCTCCCGCGCGGCCGGGGCGCCGAACGGATCGTGGACCTCGGCTGCGGCAACGGCATCGTGGGGCTGGCCGCCGCGCTGGCCGCCCCCGAGGCCGAGGTCCTGTTCACCGACGAGTCGTATCAGGCGGTGGCCTCGGCGGAGGCGACCTACCGGGACAACGCCGGGGGGAGGGCGGAGTTCCGGGTCGGTGACGGTCTGTCCGGGGTGCCCGCAGGGAGCGTCGACCTCGTCCTGAACAACCCGCCGTTCCACTCCCACCAGGCGACGACGGACGCCACCGCCTGGCGCATGTTCACCGGCGCGCGGCGCGCCCTGCGGCCGGGTGGCGAGCTGTGGGTGATCGGAAACCGCCATCTGGGCTACCACGTGAAGCTGCGCCGCCTCTTCGGCAACAGTGAACTGGTCGCGAGCGACCCCAAGTTCGTCGTGCTGAAGGCGGTCAAGAAGTGACCGTACCCACGACCGCTCCCCGTGTACGGCGCGAGCGGCGCACTACGGGGACGCGGGCGCCGATGGGTGCGTGCCCCCGTCCCGCAGCACGGTGACCAGACGGGTCACCGTCCGGGCCATCGCCTCCCGTCCCACGCCGAGGTATCCGCGCGAGTCGACCGCCTCGGGCCGCCCGGTGAGGAACTCCCGGATCGCGCCGGTCATCGCGACGTTCAGGGCGGTCCCGATGTTGACCTTCGCGATGCCGCCCGCGACGGCCGCCGTCAGTTCGTGGTCCGGGAGCCCCGAGGAGCCGTGCAGCACGAGCGGTACGTCGAGGGCGGCACTCAGCCGTTCGATCAGGCCGTGGTCGAGTGCGGCCGTGCGCGTGGTCATCGCGTGCGTGCTGCCGACGGCGACGGCCAGCGCGTCGACGTGGGTGTCCGCCACGAAGGCGGCGGCCTCGGCCGGATCGGTGCGGGCGCCGGGTGAGTGCGGGTCGGGCGGCGGTTCGCCGTTCTTGCCGCCCACCTCACCCAACTCGGCCTCCACCCAGAGCCCTTGGGCATGCGCCCAGTCGGCGGCGGCTCGGGTCGCGGCGAGGTTGTCCTCGTAGGGCAGCCGGGCCGCGTCGTACATCACGGAGCCGAACCCGGCGCCGGGCGCCTGGCGGAGCAGGTCGTCGCTCTGGACGTGGTCGAGGTGGAGGGCGACGGGCACGGCGGCACGTGCGGCGGCCGCGGCGGCGGCGCGGGCGAGCGGGAGAAGCCGTCCGTAGCGGTACTTGACGGCGTTCTCGCTGATCTGGAGGACCACGGGGGTGTCCGCCGTCTCCGCACCCGCGATCACGGCCTCGACGTGTTCGAGGGTGATGACGTTGAACGCGGCGACGGCACCGCCCGCCGCGACGGCGGCGGCGACCAGCTCACCGGTGGGGGCGAGGGGCACGGCTCCTCCTTCTCACCTGGCGGAGGAACGGGACGTGAGGATCACCGAGCGGGTCAGATGGCGCGGCCGGTCGGGGTCGAGCCGGCGGGCGTCGGCCAGGGCGACGGCGAGCCGCTGGACGCGGACGAGTTCGGCGAGCGGGTCGAGGCGGCCCGCCACCCACAGCCCGCCCGTCTCCCGGACCTGTGCGGCCAGTCCGTCGGGGGCCTCGCCGAACATCCAGGTGGCGGTGGTGTCGGTGGTGACGCTGATCGGGCCGTGCCGGTACTCCATCGCCGGGTACGCCTCCGTCCACGCCTGTGCGGCCTCGCGCAGCTTCAGCGCGGCCTCGTGGGCGAGGCCGACGGTCCAGCCGCGCCCCAGAAAGGTGAACTGCGTGCGGTTCAGGAGTCCTTCGGGCAGCGGGGACTCCAGGGCGGTGCGGGCGTCGGCGACCACGGCGTCCGAGTGCCGGCCGAGGTGGGCGCGGAGCAGGGTGAGGGCGGTGGTGGCGAACCGGGTCTGGACGACGGAGCGTTCGTCGGCGAAGCCGAGCGCGACCACGTCGTCGGCGCACTCCGTCACGGGCGTGCGCGCATCGGCGGTGATCGCGGTGGTCCGCACCCGTCCGCGGAGCCGGCCGAGGAGGTCGAGGACCTCGGTGGTGGTGCCGGACCGGGTGAGGGCGACGACCCGGTCGTAGGTCCGGCCGTGGGGGAACTCGGAGGCGGCGAAGGCGTCCGTCTCCCCCTGCCCGGACCACTCACGCAGGGCGGCGGCGGACTGCGCCATGAAGAACGACGTCCCGCATCCCACGATCGCCACCCGCTCCCCCACCGCCGGCAGCGCGTCCTTGTGACTCTGCGCGCCCTCGGCGGCGCGGGTCCAGCACTCGGGCTGGCTGGTCAGCTCCTGCTCGACGTACGTCATGCCGTACCCCTCCCCGCGACGCTTGTTCTTGCAAGATAGGGGCCGATTTCGAGCACAATCAAGCATTGTGACGGAAGTCGGTTGCGCTAGGGTCACCCGCAGGGTCGAGGAACGGAGAGTGGGATGTCCCGCGACGCCCGCTGGAAGGCGCTGCTGGAGCTGCTCGTCGAGCGGGGCCGGCTGGAGGTCGAGGAGGCGGCGGCCGAGCTCGGGGTGTCGGCCGCGACGATCCGCCGCGACTTCGACCAGCTCGCCGAGCAGCAGATGCTGGTGCGCACCCGGGGCGGTGCGGTGGTGCACGGGGTCTCCTACGAACTGCCGCTGCGCTACAAGACCGCCCGACGCGCCTCCGAGAAGCAGCGCATCGCCCAGGCGGTGGCCGGTCTGATCGCACCGGGCGAGGCGGTGGGCCTCACCGGCGGCACCACCACGACCGAGGTGGCGCGGGCGCTCGCGGTGCGCGGCGACCTCACGTCGGGCTCCCCCGCGCTGACGGTCGTCACCAACGCGCTGAACATCGCCACCGAGCTGGCCGTGCGCCCCCAGTTCAAGATCGTGGTGACGGGCGGGGTGGCGCGCCCGCAGTCGTACGAGCTGATCGGTCCGCTCGCGGACGGCGTCCTGGGCCAGATCACCCTCGATGTGGCGGTGCTCGGCGTGGTGGCCCTGGACGTCACCCACGGCGCGGCGGCGCACGACGAGGCGGAAGCGGCGATCAACCGTCTGCTGTGCGAACGTGCCGCGCGCGTGGTCGTGGCGGCGGACTCCAGCAAGCTGGGGCAGCGGGCGTTCGCCCGGATCTGCGCGGTGGAGGCGGTGGACACGCTGGTCACGGACACGGCGGCCGGGCCGGAGACGGTACGGCGGTTCGAGGAGGCGGGCCTCCGTGTGATCACGGTCTGACGTCCGGCGCCGGACCGACCGGATCCGCTCCCCGTGCCGCCCTCTCCCCTTGCGCCTAGTCTGGGACCTGCGGTCCGCGCACCGGGTGGTCAGGGAGGCTGTGATGGCCGAGACGCCGAGCGAGCAGTACGGGCCCGGGCGCTCCCGGTGCCTGCCGATCGCCGACCACGGCCTGATCGGTGACATGCGCACCGTCGCGCTGGTGGGGAGCAACGGCACCATCGACTGGTACTGCTCCCCCTCCTTCGACTCCCCGAGCGTCTTCGGCGCGATCCTGGACGCCGAGCAGGGCGGGTGCTTCGAACTCACCGCGACCGTGCCGGGCCGCACGAAGCAGTTCTACTTCCCCGACACCAACGTCCTGATCACCCGGTTCTTCACCGAGGACGGCGTCGGCGAGGTGCAGGACTTCATGCCCGTCGGAGCGGCATCGGTCGAGACCGAACGCCACCGGCTGATCCGCAGGGTCCTGTGCGTGCGCGGCTCCCTGCCCTTCCGGGTGCGGGTGGCTCCACGGTTCGACTACGGCAGGCAGTCGCACACGCTGCGGCTGCTCGGTGATGTGGCGGTCTTCGAGTCCGCCGACCTGTCACTGGCCCTGACCGCCACCGTCCCCCTGGAAGGCGACGACCGGGACGTGTGGGCCGAGTTCAAACTCGCCGAGGGCGAGTCGACGGTGTTCGCGCTGGACCAGGTCGGTGAGCATCTGCCGCCGCTCATGTGCGCACGCTTGGAGGCCGAGCGGCAGTTCGCCGCCACGGTGGAGTACTGGCGGCGCTGGCTGCACGCCTCCCGCTACCGCGGTCGCTGGCGCGAGATGGTGCACCGCTCCGCGCTCACCCTGAAGCTCCTCACCTACGCCCCGACCGGCGCGATCCTGGCCGCCCCGACGACCAGCCTACCCGAGCGGCTCGGCGGCGAACGCAACTGGGACTACCGGTACGTGTGGGTGCGCGACGCCGCCTTCTGTGTCTACGCCCTGCTGCGGCTGGGGTTCACCGAGGAGGCCGAGGCGTTCATGAAGTTCGTGACCCGGCACATCACGCCGGGTGACGGCGGGCCGTCCGGCCCGCTGCAGATCATGTACGGCATCGACGGCCGCACCGATCTGCCCGAGTACGAGCTGGACCACCTGGAGGGCCATCAGGGCTCGGCGCCGGTCCGGGTCGGCAACGCGGCCGCCGACCAGCTCCAGCTCGACATCTACGGGGCCCTGATCGACTCCATCTATCTCTACGACAAGTGGGCGCAGCCCATCTCCAGCGACCAGTGGGACGAGGTCTGCGCACTGGTGGACTGGGTCTGCGCCAACTGGGACCAGCCGGACGAGGGCATCTGGGAGACCCGCGGCGGCCGCAAGAAGTTCCTGTACTCGCGGCTGATGTGCTGGGTGGCGATCGAACGGGCCATCCGGATGGCCCGCCGCCGCGGCCTGCCCGCCGACATGGTGCGCTGGCTGGACTGCCGCGACACGATCTACCGGCGGATCATGCAGCGCGGCTGGTCCGTGAAGCGCCAGGCGTTCGTGCAGCACGAGGACGGCGATGTGCTCGACGCGTCCGTGCTGATGATGCCGCTCGCCAAGTTCATCGCGCCCACCGACCCCAAGTGGCTGTCCACACTGGACGCCCTCACCCAGGACCTGGTCTCCGACTCCCTGGTCTACCGCTACGACCCGCACGCCAGCCCGGACGGCGTGCGGGGCGACGAGGGCACGTTCTCCATCTGCTCCTTCTGGTACGTGGAGGCGCTGGTCCGCGCCGGACGGCTGGACGAGGCACGGCTGGCGTTCGAGAAGATGCTCACCTACGCCAACCATCTGGGCCTGTACGCCGAGGAGATCAGCCACACCGGCGAGCAACAGGGCAACTTCCCGCAGGCGTTCACGCACTTCGCCCTGATCAGCGCGGCGTTCAACCTCGACCGAGCCCTGGGGTGAGAGGGGCACGCTCCGCGCCGTGTGTCGTCCCCGGGCTCTGCGGGCGCGGCGCGGTCCGTCCGGGCGGGGTGTTCAGAGGGGCAGTGCGCAGACCACCGACGGCAGCGACACCGCCGGGGCGGGCTGTTCGAGGTGGCCGGTGTCCCGCACGCGCAGCGCGGCGAGGGTGCCGCTGTGCTGGTTGGCGACGAGGAGGTGGCCGGCCGCCCAGGTCAGGCCGCGGGGCCAGGTGCCGCCGCCCGGCACCTCGCCGAGCGGCGTCAGGGCGTCTCCGGTGATCTGGAAGGCGGCCACCGTGTCCGCGCCGCGGTTGCTCACCCAGACGTAACGTCCGCAGGGTGAGACGACGATGCCGCCGGGGTGGTTGGTGACGTCCTGTTCCGACGTGGCGGGTACGGCGGACACCTCGGTCAGGGTGCCCGTCGCGGCGTCGTAGCGGTGGCCGGTGACGGTGGAGGACAACTCGTCGGCGCTGAACACCAGTTCGCCGCCGGGGGCGAACGCGAGGTGGCGCGGTCCTGAACCGGGGCGCAGCGTGCTCACCGCGGTCCGCGTGAGCGTTCCGGCGCCGGTGTCCAGCCGGTACGCGAAGACCGCGTCCGCGCCCAGGTCGGTGGCCAGCACGAAGCGGCCCGACGGGTCGAGGAGGACCTGGTGGGCGTGGCTGCCGTCCTGCCGTCCGGCGACGGGGCCCGAACCCTCGTGCACGATGACCTCGGCCGGCTCGCTGATCCGGCCGTCCGCGTCGAGCCGGTGCAGCGCCACGGTACCGGGTGCGGAGTCACTGCCGTAGTTGGCGGTCAGCAGCCAGCGGCCGTCGGGGTGGACGGTCAGGTGGCAGGGGTTGGAGCCGCCGCTGCCGACCGGGTCGCCCAGCGGGCTCAGCGTGCCGTCGGGCTGCCGGGCGACGGCGGTGACGGTGCCCGGGTCGGTCTCGTTCGTGCTGTAGACGACGTCCAGGGTCGGGTGCGCCGCGAGGAAGGAGGCCCCGCTGACGGGCACCGGCGGCAGCCCGTCGGCGGCCGCGAACCGGCCCGTCGCCGGATCGAAGCGGACGGCGGCGAGCCCGGGGCCTTCACCGCCGGTGTCGGCCGTGTAGGAGCCGGTGAGGACGAGAAGCGGAGCGGAGGAGGAAGGCGTCGGCATGGGGCTTCCCGGGGGTCCGTGAACGGTGCGGTGGCGGTGGCGGTGCGGGGATCAGCGGGCGTTGTCGTGGCGGGGCGGGTCGATCCGGCAGAGGTCGTCGTGGCCGTAGCAGAGCGTACGCCGCCTCCCTGCCCAGCCCGATCACGGCGTGGGGTCGCAGGTGCCCCCGGGACGTTCCTCCGCGCGACGGCGGCGGGCACCGCGGGTGACGGTGGGCTGCGGGCCGCTCGACTACCGCCTCGACCGCGTCCCCGAGGCGGTCGCGGTCTTCGACGACGGCACGCCCTGGCACGCGCGGTGGCCGTGTCGGGGGCGCCCGGCACGGACGGGCGCCCCCGACGGCCACCGCTCCGGTGGACGCCGAGCTACAGCGTGCGCTCCAGGCGGTCCGCCACCAGCTTCACGAAGCGTGCGGGTTCCTTGGGCTGACCGCCCTCGGCGAGCACCGCGAGGCCGTGGAGGAGTTCGGCGGTCTCGGCGAGCGCCGTTCGGTCCTCGCCTTCCTTGTACGCCTGGTTCAGGCCCTTCACGAGCGGATGGTCGGGGTTGACTTCGAGGATCCGCTTGGTGCGCGGCACTTCCTGGCCCATCGCCCGGTACATGTTCTCCAGGGCCGGGGTCAGGTCGTGCGCGTCCGAGACGACACAGGCCGCCGACACCGTCAGACGCGACGAGAGCCGCACCTCCTTGATGTCGTCGTCCAGTTGCTCCTGCATCCAGGCGAGCAGACCGCCGTACTCCTCGCTCTGCTTCTCGCGCTCGCCGTCGCCCTTCCCGTCTCCTCCCGCGCCGAGGTCGATCTCCCCCTTGGTGACGGACCGCAGCGCCTTGCCCTCGTACTCGCCCACGGCGTCGACCCACACCTCGTCGACGGGGTCCGTGAGCAGCAGCACCTCGATGCCGCGTTCCCGGAACGCCTCCATGTGCGGGGAGTTCTCGATGCTCTGCCGGGAGTCGCCGGTGATGTAGTAGATGGTCTCCTGCCCGTCCTTCATCCGCTCCACGTAGCTCTTGAGCGTGGTCGGCTCGTCGTCGCCGTGCGTGGTGGCGAACGAGGAGACGGCGAGGACGGCATCGCGGTTCTCGAGGTCGGTGACCAGCCCCTCCTTCAGGACGGCGCCGAACTCCCGCCAGAACGTGGCGTACCGGTCCGGCGCACTGGTCATCATGTCCTTGACCGTGGACAGAACCTTCTTCGTCAGACGACGCTGCATCATCCGGATGTGGCGGTCCTGCTGCAGGATCTCGCGGGAGACGTTGAGCGAGAGGTCTGCCGCGTCGACGACGCCCTTGACGAAGCGGAGGTAGGGCGGCAGCAGCTCCTCGCAGTCGTCCATGATGAACACGCGCTTCACATAGAGCTGCACCCCCCGCTTGAAGCCCTGTGTGAACAGGTCGTGCGGGGCGTGCGACGGGACGAACAGCAGGGCCTGGTACTCGAAGGTGCCCTCCGCCTGGAGGCGGATCGTCTCCAGCGGATCCCGCCAGTCGTGGCTGAGGTGCTTGTACAGCTCGTGGTACTCGTCGTCGGACACCTCGTCGCGCGAGCGCGCCCACAGGGCCTTCATCGAGTTCAGCGTCTCGGGTTCGCCGTCGGTCCCGTCGCCCTCTGCCGTGACCGCCCGGGGGACCAGCCGGATCGGCCAGGTGATGAAGTCGGAGTACCGCTTGACGATCTCCCTGATCTTCCACTCGGAGGTGTAGTCGTGGAGCTGGTTGTCCGGGTCCGCCTTCTTGAGGTGCAGGGTGACCGCGGTGCCCTGCGGCGCCTCGTCGACCCTCTCCAGCGTGTACGTGCCCTCGCCGCGGGACGTCCAGCGGGTGCCCCGGCTCTCGCCGGCGCGGCGGGTCACCAGGGTCATCTCGTCCGCCACCATGAAGCCCGAGTAGAAGCCGACACCGAACCGGCCGATGAGCCCCTCGGCCACGGCCCCGTCCCCGGCCTCCTTCAGTTGCTTCAGGAACTCGGCCGTGCCCGAGTTGGCGATGGTGCCGATGAGCTTCCCGACCTCCTCGTACGACATGCCGATGCCGTTGTCCCGCACGGTGAGGGTGCGGGCGTCGTCGTCGATCTCGATCTCGATGTGCGGGTCGGACACATCGGCGTCGAGCGTGTCGTCCCGCAGCGCGGCGAGGCGCAGCTTGTCCAGCGCGTCGGAGGCGTTGGAGACGAGCTCGCGCAGGAAGACATCCTTGTTCGAGTAGACCGAGTGGATCATCAGCTGCAGCAGCTGACGGGCCTCAACCTGGAACTCAAACGTTTCGGTCGGCATGGTTCGCGGTTACCTCACTGGTCCCTAAAGTCGCCGGAACTGGTGGGAGTCACTGTAAAACACCACGTGGTGACGGCAGCGCAGCCTTTCGGCCGACCGTGCGAGGGCGGGCCGAGGGACGAGCTCGGGGGCCGCCGTGCTCCCGGCACGGAGACGCGGTGCCGGGAGCACGGAGAGAGGGGAAAGGCTCGCTCACCGTACGCGGGTTTCCGCCGCGCCGGGGTCCGCCCGGCGTGAAGTGCGCAGGGTGCCGACCGTCTTGAGCAGCCGGTCGGCGGGTTCCCGCAGCTCTGGGTGGGCCAGGACCGTGTTGCGCAGGCCCCGCACCGGCCTGCGCCACAGCCGGTACGCCGCCGCCACCGGGTTCGGGCGGCTCGCGAACCCCTCGCCCACCCGCAGCTCGCGGGTCTTGAGCCAGTCCTTGTACTCCTTGTCGCCGCGTCCCAGATCGACGAGCGTCACACCGTGCCGGGCCGCCGCCTCCGCCAGCCTGAGGTGCATCATCAACCCGGGCGAGTAGTAGCGGAGTTCCGGGTCGTAGGCGGTGAACCAGGCCGCGAGGACCGTGCTCGACCTCGGCCCGAAGTGGGCGGCCATCGGCCGGTCGCCGGCGTACAGCACGGAGAGCACGCCGGTGAAGTGCTCCTCGCGGACGCGGGAGAGGTGGCCCACCAGGTCGACGATCCACGGCCGCGAGAACCGGTCCATCCGTCCGGTCCGGCGGTACTGGGCGGACTTCCACTGCATGAGCGTGCGCAGCGCACGCGGATCGCGCTCGTCGAAGACGAACCGCACCTCGCCGACGTCGCGCCCCACCCGGCGTTCCTTCTTCAGCACCGTCTTGGCCAGCCCCGGATAGGTGCCGCGCAGCCAGTGCGCGTAGTCGCCGTCGCCGGGCTTCACATCGATCACGGGTGAGGCGAACGTCCCGGTGACGTGTCTGCCGAAGGGTTTCTGCTCCTGGACGAGATGGTCGAACTCGAAGATGGACAGCCCGCAGGCCTGCAACAGGTCCTGCGTCTGCCAGGAGATCCCGGGGCGGTGCACGAGGGCCTGGCAGTCGGACAGACCCAGACCGATGGCCCGGCCCACGCCCAGGGCGTTGCGCTCGTACGGGAAGAACCCGACGGGCTCCCCGTCCTCCCGCAGCACCGCCACCCGTGCCCCACCGCGGTACCTGCCGATTCCCGTCGCGAACTCCGGCGCCAGGAACGGATTGGCGTATTCGGGCGACGCGTCCATGGCGTGGTGCCAGGCCTCGCGGAGCGCGTCGCTCAGTTCCTGCGGCCGGTGAATGGTGATGTCCACCTCACATCAACCGCCCTTCCACAGGCTCCGCGAGGAACGTGCCGGTGACGGCACAGCCTGGCAAGGCGCGCTGACGACTGGGTATGGATCTGCTCGTGGATCGCATGGACGACCGCTCCCCCCTGTGACGCTGTCCGCGTCCTGTCACTGCTTCGGGCCCCTGTTCGGCCCACACCGTGTACGTGCTCGTGCCACGGTCGCGGACCGGGACGGGAACGTTCGGCAAGGGTCAAACGTCGCGAAACAGTGCGCACGCTGTCAAGGGTGCCTACCGCAACGGAAGTTCCCGCGCGAAACGGTTCGGCCGGTTCAGGACCGCCCGGTCCCCGGATTCCCGGGTCCGGCGCTGTGCGGCACACCGGCTCATCCGGGGTCCCGGGGTCCCGGGGTTCCGGCCGTTCCGGGGTCCCGGCCGTTCCGGGGTCCCGGGGTCCCGGCCGTTCCGGGGTCCCGGGGTTCCGGGGCCCCCACCGCCTTGCCCGGCCCTCGCCGTCCCCCTAGCCTGACTTTGTGCCGCTCATAAACAAACCGACCCTGCACAAAGGCGTGCCGGGCAGCGACCTCACCCGGCTGCGCGTCGCCCTGACCGCCTTCTTCGCCCTCGACGGCTTCGTCTTCGCCGGCTGGGTCGTGCGCATCCCCGACGTCAAGGAGCAGACGGGCGCGTCGGCGAGCGCCCTGGGGCTCGCGCTGCTCGGAGTGTCCGCGGGCGCGGTGATCACGATGACGCTCACCGGTCGGCTCTGCCGCCGCTTCGGCAGCCACCCGGTGACCGTCGTCTGTGCGGTCCTGCTGTCGCTGAGCGTGGCCCTGCCCCCGCTCACCCACTCCGCACCGGCACTCGGGGCCGTGCTGCTGGTCTTCGGCATGGCGTACGGAGGTATCAACGTCGCGTTCAACAGCGCCGCCGTGGACCTGGTGGCCGCACTGCGACGGCCGGTCATGCCCACCTTCCACGCCGCGTTCAGCCTGGGCGGCATGGTGGGGGCCGGGCTCGGCGGACTGGTCGCGGGGTTCCTGTCCCCCACCCGGCACCTGCTCGCCCTGACCGTGACCGGCCTGCTCGTGACCGCGGCCGCCGGGCCCACGCTGCTGCGCCGACGGCCTCCGGGGCGGCCGGACGGGGCACGGCCCGAGGACACCGCGCCGCACCGCCTCGCCACCCGCACGCGCGGCCTGGTCACCGTGTTCGGCCTGATCGCGCTGTGCACGGCGTACGGCGAGGGGGCGCTGGCGGACTGGGGCGCGCTGCACCTGGAGCAGGACCTCGGCGCCCACCCGGGGGTGGCGGCGGCCGGTTACTCCTGTTTCGCGCTCGCCATGACGGTGGGCCGGATCGGCGGCACCACGCTCCTGGAACGGCTCGGGCGGGTCCGTACGGTGGTGGCGGGAGGCGCCACGGCCGCCGTCGGCATGCTGCTCGGCTCCCTCGCACCGTCCGTGTGGGGGGCGCTGCTCGGCTTCGCCGTCACCGGGCTGGGTCTCGCCAACCTGTTCCCGGTCGCCGTGGAGCGCGCCGGCGCCCTGGCGGGGCCGGGCGGAGTCGCGGTGGCCTCGACGCTCGGCTACGGCGGCATGCTGCTCGGCCCGCCCGCCATCGGCTTCATGGCCGACTGGTTCTCGCTGCCCACCGCGCTCACCAGCGTGGCGGTCCTCGCGGCCGTCGCCTCGGCGATCGGCTACGGGGCGCGCCGCGCCACCGCCGGCCGTCCGTGAAACCGCGCTGACAGCGCCGTGAAGCCGACGGCCCGCAGCGTGCGGGCATGACCCACACGACAGTACGGCTCTGCGCCGTCGACGGGTGACGGTGGTCCTTGACCTGGAGCGCGCTTCATCCGGCACACTCACCGCATGGAGACTGCCGAGTTCGTGCGGGTCGTGGACCGGGAGGGCCGGCTGCTGGCCGCCGCGGCCGAGGAGGCGGGCACCGGGGCCGAGGTGCCGACCTGCCCGGGCTGGCAGGTGCGGGAC
Source organism: Streptomyces sp. NPDC028331 (assembly GCF_055565775.1). Taxonomy (NCBI): domain Bacteria; kingdom Bacillati; phylum Actinomycetota; class Actinomycetes; order Kitasatosporales; family Streptomycetaceae; genus Streptomyces; species Streptomyces sp. NPDC028331. The sequence goes on from NZ_JBVHTR010000006.1 coordinate 205,229, forward strand.
CTGCTGCGGCACACCGGCATGGTGCACCGCTGGGCGACGGGCTTCGTCGCCGAGGGGCACACCTCCCACCGCCCCGACGGCGGGCTGCCGGACCTGGACGGCACGGAGCTGACGGCCTGGTTCCGGGAGGGGCACCGCCACCTCGTCGAGACCCTCTCCACCGCCGCGCCCGACGTCCGGTGCTGGCACTTCCTGCCCGCGCCCTCGCCGCTGGCCTTCTGGGCCCGGCGGCAGGCGCACGAGACGACCGTGCACCGGATCGACGCCGAGTCGGCGCGCGGCGGCACGTCGACCGCGATCGACCGGGAGTTCGCGGTCGACGGCATCGACGAGCTGCTGCGCGGCTTCCACGCCCGCCCCAAGAGCCGGGTCCGCAGCGAGGAGCCGCGTGTACTGCGGGTACGGGCGACGGACGCCGACGGTGCGGTGTGGACCGTACGGCTGTCGGCCGGGCCTCCCGTCACGGAGCGGGGGGAGAGCGGGGAGGCGGACTGCGAACTGGCCGGGCAGGCGGCGCACTTGTATCTGTCGCTGTGGAACCGGCAGCCGTTCCCCGACGTGACCGGTGACGCCTCCCTCGCCGCGCTGTGGCGCGAGAGGTCCGCCGTCACGTGGAACTGAGCATCCTCGTCAGCACCGCGCGCTGCACCGGCCGCACCTCGCCGTGCAGGGCGCGGCCCTTGTCCGTGAGCACCACCCGCACGCCCCGCCGGTCCTCGGTGCACAGAGCGCGCTCGACCAGCCCATCCTTCTCCAGTCGGGCGATCAGCCGTGACAGGGCGCTCTGGCTGAGGTGGACCCGCTCGGAGATCTCCTGGACGCGGTAGGCGCAGGAGCCGTCCGTCCCGGTCCTCTCGGACAGCACGTCGAGCACTTCGAAATCGCTGGCGCACAGCCCGTGCCCGTGCAGGGCGCGGTCGAGCTCGCACTGGGTGCGGGCGTGCAGCGACAGGATGTCGCGCCACCGGTCCACCAGCGCCCGTTCGGGAGTGTCCGACTCGTCCTTGGCCGCCATGGCCGCACCGTAGCAGAGAACCCACTTCGTTGCATCTGAATTAAATGCATTTGCATTCAATGCAGATGCATGAAAGTCTCTGGGGCATGACCTCTCCGCTCACCACCCCCGCGTTCGAAGGACGCTGGACCCCCCGGCTGTGGGGCACCCTGCTGGTGCTCTGCGCCGCGATGTTCCTCGACGCACTGGACGTGTCCATGGTCGGCGTCGCCCTGCCGTCCATCGGCACCGACCTCCATCTGACGACGTCGACGCTCCAGTGGATCGTCAGCGGCTACATCCTCGGCTACGGCGGGCTGCTCCTCCTCGGCGGACGCACCGCCGACCTGCTCGGCCGACGCCAGGTCTTCCTGGTGGCGCTCGGCGTCTTCGCGCTCGCCTCACTGCTCGGCGGGCTCGTCGACTCCGGACCGCTGCTCATCGCCAGCCGGTTCATCAAGGGCCTGAGTGCCGCGTTCACCGCGCCGGCGGGCCTGTCGATCATCACCACGACCTTCCCCGAGGGCCCGCTGCGCAACCGCGCCCTGTCGATCTACACCACCTGCGCCGCCACCGGCTTCTCGATGGGCCTGGTGCTGTCCGGCCTGCTCACCGAGGCCAGTTGGCGCTACACCATGCTGCTGCCCGCCCCGATCGCGCTCATCGCCCTGCTCGCCGGCCTGAAGCTGCTGCCGCGCAGCGCACGCGAGAAGGACCACAACGGCTACGACATCCCCGGCGCCGTCGTCGGCACCGCGTCGATGCTGCTGCTCGTCTTCACCGTCGTCGAAGCGCCGCACGTCGGCTGGGCCTCCGCCCGCACGCTGCTGTCCTTCCTCGCCGTCGCCGTGCTCCTCACGGTCTTCGTCCTGGTCGAGCGGCGCTCGGCGGGACCGCTGATCCGGCTGGGCGTACTGCGCTCCGGCAACCAGATCCGCGCCCAGCTCGGCGCGATGGCCTTCTTCGGCTCGTACGTCGGCTTCCAGTTCCTGGTCACGCTGTACATGCAGTCGCTGCTCGGCTGGTCCGCGCTGCACACGGCGCTCGCCTTCCTGCCGGCGGGCGCACTGGTGGCCGTGTCATCGACCAAGGTCGGCGCGATCGTGGACCGCTTCGGCACCCAGCGGCTGATCGCGGCGGGCTTCGCCCTCATGGTCGTCGGATACGCCCTGTTCCTGCGCGTGAACCTGCACCCGGCGTACGCCGCGGCCATCCTGCCGAGCATGCTGCTCATCGGCGCCGCCTGCGCCCTGGTCTTCCCCTCGCTCAACATCCAGGCCACGAACGGCGTCGACGACCACGAGCAGGGCATGGTGTCCGGCCTGCTCAACACCTCGGTGCAGGTGGGCGGCGCCGTCTTCCTGGCCGTCGTGACCGCGGTGGTGACCGCGAACGCCCCCGCGCACCCCTCGGCGCAGGCCGTCCTCGACAGCTACCGGCCCGGCCTGATCGTGGTCACGGGCATCGCCCTCGCGGGCCTGCTGATCACCCTCACGGGCCTGCGCACACGCCGGGCACAGCGATCCCTCGTGGTCGCGAAGTCCCTCCAGCAGGAGGCGAGCGCGGAGCCGGTGCCGGTCCGCGACTAGAGGGGACGCCTCCTCAGGTACGCCCGGCGGGTTCCTTGCCCGCCGGGCGTACGCCTGTTTGACTCACTACATGGAGAACCACGGGGGGCGTTCGTCCGGGAGCAGACGGCGCACGCAGGCCGAGCGCGACGCGATCACCGTCGAGATCGGATACGCCCTGTGCAGTGCGGCGTTGGGGGCGGCCCTGGTGTTCGGGGCGGTGGCGGGACCCGCCTTCGCCTTCGGGCTGTCGGGCGGCACGCGGCACGCTCTCGTCGACACGGGGATCACGGTGGCGTCCGTGCTGTTCGTCGTGCGCGTCGTCAGCGTGCTGGTCCGTTTCGCGCGCGGCACCGGAACTCAGCCGAGCCAGCCCGGTCGCACCAGCCCCGACTCATAGGCCAGCACGACCAGTTGAGCCCTGTCCCGCGCTCCGAGTTTGACCATGGTGCGGCTGACGTGGGTCTTCGCGGTGAGCGGGCTGACGACGAGACGGCGGGCGATCTCTTCGTTGGACAGCCCGATGCCGACCAGGGCCATCACCTCCCGTTCCCGCTCCGTGAGTTCCGCGAGCGACGCGGTGGCCGCCGGCTCCTTCGAGCGGGCCGCGAACTCGGAGATCAGCCGCCGGGTCACACTCGGCGAGAGAAGGGCGTCGCCCGCGACCACCGCCCGCACCGCTCGCAGCAGTTCCTCCGGCTCGGTGTCCTTGACGAGGAAGCCGGAGGCACCGGAGCGGATCGCCTCGAAGACGTACTCGTCCAGTTCGAAGGTGGTGAGCATGACCACCTTCACCCCGTCGAGGTCCGGGTCCCGTGTGATCCTGCGGGTCGCGGCGAGCCCGTCGACCAAGGGCATGCGGATGTCCATCAGCACGACGTCGGGCCGCGCTTGGCGCACCTTGCCGAGCGCCTCCTCGCCGTCGGCGGCCTCCCCGACCACCTCGATGTCCGGCTGGGCGTCGAGCAGCGCCTTGAACCCCGCCCTGACCAAGGACTGGTCGTCGGCGAGCAGTACGCGGATCAACGGTCCTCCCTGCGGTCGAGTACCCCCGCGGTCGATGCCTTCAGCGGCAGTACGGCCAGCACCCGGAAACCGCCGTCGGCCCGCGGGCCCGCCTCGATGGTGCCACCGAGCGCGGCGGCCCGCTCCCGCATCCCGGCCAGGCCGTTGCCGCTGCCGCCCGCGTCGGCGCCGGTCGCGGGACCGTCGTCGTCGACGCGCAGGCGCAGCACGTCCGGAGCCGTGTCGATGTGCACGCGCGCGTGCCGTGACCCCGAGTGACGCACGACGTTGGTGAGCGCCTCCTGCACGATGCGGAACGCGGCGAGGTCCGCGCCCGGCGCGAGCCGCGGCACCTCGCCGTCGACCGTCACCGTCAGCCCGGCCCCCGCGGCCTGCTCGACGAGTTCCGGCAGCCGGTCGAGACCGGGCGCGGGCGCACGCGGCGCGTCCCCGGGCGTGCGCAGGGTGTCGAGCACCTGGCGCACCTCGCCCAGCGCCTCCTTGCTGGCGGCCTTGATGGTGGTGAGCGCCGTACGCGCCTGCTCCGGGTCGGAGTCCAGCAGCGCGAGACCGACTCCGGCCTGGACATTGATCACGGAGATGCTGTGGGCGAGGACGTCGTGGAGTTCGCGGGCGATGCGCAGCCGCTCCTCGTCGGCACGCCGTCGTGCGGCCTGCGCCCGTTCCGCCCGCTCGCGCGCCCACTGCTCGCGCCGGACGCGCACGAGCTCCGCCAGCGCCACGATCGCCGCCACCCAGGCGGAGATCACCAGCTCCTGCCCCCAGGACGCCGCGGAATCCCCGGGGGGCGGCAGCCACCGGTACAGCCAGTGGGAGACGAGGACGTGCCCGGCCCAGAACAGCCCGACCGCCGTCCAGGCCGCCCGGCGGCGCCCCGCGGCGAGGGCGCTGAAGCAACCGACGGCGACGGTGAGGAAGACCGGCCCGTACGGATAGCCCCCGCCCAGGTACACCATGGCCGCCGCGGCCGTCGCGCAGAGGACCGGCACGGGATGCCGCTGCCGCCACAGCAGCGCTCCCGAGGCGACGACGGCCAGCACGTAGGCGAGGACGTCGAGGGACGCCCGGTGGCCGTGCTGGTTGCGGGCGGAGAAGTGCGTGCCGAGGACCACGAAGGCGGTGAGCAGCAGGGTGGAGCGCCAGGGCAGGCGGGAGCCGCGGGGCTCGTGGTGCCACCACGGCGGTCCGCGCCACCGCCATGGGACGTCTGCGTGCTCTTCCTCCATGCGGTTCACGCTAGACGCCCCTGACCGGGGACGGCGTCGACCCGGCGAGGTGATCACGGGTACTCCCCGGGGAGTACGCCTACGGGAACACCAGGCCCACGCCGTGCGCGAGCTGGGCCGCCGCGTGCCGGAAGAAGGTCGCGCGGTCCTCCACGACGTTGTTGAACTGCCCGAACAGCTCGAACCCCACCAGCCCGTACAACTGCGCCCAGGCGGCGACCAGGGCGGTGACCGCCTCGGGAGGGAGGTCGGGCGCCAGTTCGCCGGCCATGCGCCGGGCTTCGGGCTCGAGTTCGGCGGGCACCCGGGTGCGGGCCACTCCGCGCTGCCGGTACGCGTCGCGCACGATGCCGATCATCAGGACCCCGACGCGGGAGGCGGCCGGGACGGTGTCCTGGGGTGCGGAGTATCCGGGCACGGGCGAACCGTAGATCAGCGCGTACTCGTGCGGATGCGCCAGCGCCCAGGCGCGCACGGCCTCGCACACGGCGACCCAGCGTTGTGCGGGGGGAGCGTCACCGGCTTCGGTGTCGGCGGCCTCGGCGGCCTCACCGAGGGAGTCGTAGGCGTCGATGATGAGGGCGGTGAGCAGCTCGTCGCGGCTGGGGAAGTAGCGGTAGAGGGCGGAGGAGACCATACCCAGTTCCCGCGCGACGGCGCGCAGGGAGAGCGCGGCGGCGCCGCCGGCGGCGAGCTGTCTGCGCGCCTCCTCCTTGATGGCGGCGGTGACCTCCATACGGGCGCGGGCGCGGGCTCCTTGGGGGATGTTCATGCCGGGCAGTGTCCCACGATTTTGGAGCACTGCACACAAGCGAGAGCAGTGCACACGGAAGCGAGCGGCGAGCGCGCGGGGGCGGCGCTCGCAACCCGGGCATGTCGCCACCTCAAAAAGAGAGCACCGCTCTTGCTTTGGATCACCGTTCTCGAGCACACTGCTCTCAAGCGAGAGCACCGCTCACACTTCCAGGCCCCAGGAGGCCCGCCATGTCCGACGCCCGGTCCACCCACGTCCAGAAGCCCGGCTGGTTCACCGTCAACGTCTTCAACCGCGCCGTGGCCTGGCTGACCCGCCGCGGCATCAGTGTCTGGGGCTCCCGGGTCCTCGCGGTCCGCGGCCGCAAGTCCAGCGAGTGGCGGACCACGCCCGTCAACCTGCTGACCGTGGACGGGCAGCAGTATCTTCTCGCGCCTCGCGGCCACGTGCAGTGGACTCACAACATGCGCGCCGCCGGCGGCGGCGAGCTGCGGCTCGGCAAGCACGTGGACGTGTTCACGGCCACGGAGGTCGCCGACGACGACAAGGTCCCGCTGCTGCGCGCCTATCTCAAGCGCTGGAAGGCCGAGGTCGGCGTCTTCTTCAACGGGGTCGGCCCCGACTCCCCCGACACCGACCTGCGCCGAATCGCCCCCGACCACCCCGTCTTCCGGATCACGGTGACGAGCTGACCTCGCCGCCCGCCTGCCCCCGGTCCAGCGCGGTCAGGGCACGCTGGGCGATCGGGCGGCTGCGCACGATCTCCCCCAGGGAGGTGGCTCCCTGCGTGATGTCCTTGAACGCGTTCCAGGCGGGCCGGAAACCGGTCAGGGCCGCGTGGAAGAGACCGGGACGGCGTTCGAACGCGCTCAGCATCCGCTTGCCGACGCTCATCTCGACGCCGAGCCCGGCCTTGATCGCGAAGGCGTAGTTCAGGGCCTGGCGGCGGGTGTCGACCGCGTCGTGCGCCTCCGCGATCCGTACGGCCCACTCCCCCGCGAGCCGCCCCGACCGCAGCGCGAACGAGATCCCCTCCCGCGTCCACGGTTCCAGCAGCCCCGCCGCGTCCCCGCACACCAGCACCCGCCCGCGCGACAGCGGCGAGTCGTCGGCGCGGCAGCGGGTCAGGTGCCCGGAGGAGATGCTCGGCCGGAAGCCGGCCAGTCCGAGGCGGGCGATGAAGTCCTCCAAGTACCGCTTGGTCGCGGCGCCTTCACCCCGCGCCGAGATCACGCCGACGGTCAGTGTCTCGCCCTTCGGGAAGACCCAGCCGTAGCTCCCCGGCATCGGGCCCCAGTCGATGAGGACGCGCCCCTTCCAGTCGTCGGCGACGGTCTGCGGCACCGGGATCTCCGCCTCCAGGCCGAGATCCACCTGGTCGAGCTTCACGCCGACGTGCGCCCCTATCCGGCTGGCGCTGCCGTCCGCGCCCACCACGGCCCGGGCCAGCAGCGTCTCGCCGCCCTGGAGGACGACGGCGACCGTGCGCCGGTCCGGCACCGCCGAGCCGTGCTGCTCGACCCGCGACACCGTGGCCCCGGTGCGCAGTTCGGCGCCCGCCTTCTGCGCGTGCTCGACCAGTTGCTGGTCGAACTCGGGCCGGTTGATCAGCCCGAACAGCATCTGCTTGGAGCGGCGGGTGCGGGTGAAGCGGCCGTTGTTCGAGAAGGTGACCGCGTGCACCCGGTCGCGCAGCGGCAGCTCGAAGCCGGGCGGCAGGGCGTCGCGCGAGGGGCCGATGATGCCGCCGCCGCACGTCTTGTAGCGGGGCAGCTCGGCCTTCTCCAGCAGCAGCACGCTGCGTCCCGCGACCGCCGCCGCGTAGGCGGCCGAGGCCCCCGCGGGTCCCGCGCCCACCACGACGACGTCCCACACCCGCTGCACGCCGTCCGCCGAAGAGTTCTCGCCGCTCACGATGGTCTACTGCTCCCGATCAAGCCGCCTGCCGCATCTGTCCCCCGCATCCTACGGCGGCGTCCTCGCAGGCCGCTGTGGGAGGATCTGCAGCGTATGCACCCCGCACCAGACCGCGCATACGCCCGCAGGACCACCCGTAACCACCTACCCACGTACACACCAGAGGTACTCATCGGTACCTGAGTCGCACCTACGAGGAGCGTGCCCATGTCGTCGAATCCGGTCGCCGAGACCGTCGCCTCGCTGATGCCCAGGGCGAAGGAGGAGCTCACCGAACTGGTGGCCTTCAAGTCGGTGGCGGACTTCGACCAGTTCCCGAGGAGCGAGAGCGAGGGCGCCGCGCGGTGGATCGCCGACGCGCTCACCGCCGAGGGCTTCCGGGACGTGGCGCTGCTCGACACCCCGGACGGCACGCAGTCGGTGTACGGCTACCTGCCGGGCCCCGAGGGCGCGAAGACCGTACTGCTCTACGCCCACTACGACGTGCAGCCGCCGCTGGACGAGGCCGGCTGGACCACGCCGCCCTTCGAGCTGACCGAGCGTGACGGCCGCTGGTACGGGCGCGGCACCGCGGACTGCAAGGGCGGCGTCATCATGCACCTGCTGGCGCTGCGCGCGCTGAAGGCGAACGGTGGCGTGCCCGTGCACGTCAAGGTCATCGTTGAGGGTTCGGAGGAGCAGGGCACCGGCGGCCTGGAGCGGTACGCCGAGGAGCACCCCGATCTTCTCGCGGCCGACGCGATCGTCATCGGCGACGCGGGCAATTTCCGCGCCGGTCTGCCGACCGTGACCACCACCCTGCGCGGCATGACCCTGGTCCGCGTCCAGATCGACACGCTCGAAGGCAACCTGCACTCGGGCCAGTTCGGCGGCGCGGCCCCCGACGCGCTGGCCGCGCTCATCCGGGTGCTGGACTCGCTGCGCGCCAAGGACGGTTCGACGACCGTGGACGGACTCGACGGCGAGTCCCTGTGGCAGGGCCTGTCCTACGACGAGGAGCAGTTCCGCAAGGACGCCAAGGTGCTCGACGGGGTGGAGCTGATCGGTGGGGGCGCGGTCGCCGACCGGATCTGGGCGCGCCCGGCCGTCACCGTCCTCGGCATCGACTGCCCGCCCGTGGTCGGCGCGACCCCGTCGGTGCAGGCGAGCGCGCGTGCCCTGATCAGCCTCCGGGTGCCGCCGGGCGTGGACGCGGCGGAGGCGACCAAGCTGCTCCAGGCCCACCTGGAGACGCACACCCCGTGGGGTGCCCGGGTGCGGACGGAGCAGATCGGGCAGGGGCAGGCGTTCCGCGCGGACACCTCGAGCCCGGCGTACGCGGCGATGGCGCAGGCCATGGCGGTCGCCTACCCGGGCCAGGAGATGAGTTACGCGGGCCAGGGCGGCTCCATCCCGCTGTGCAACACCCTGGCGTCGCTGTACCCGCGGGCCGAGATCCTGCTGATCGGCCTGAGCGAGCCGGAGGCCCGGATCCACGCGGTCAACGAGAGCGTGTCCCCCGAGGAACTGGAACGCCTGTCGGTCGCGGAGGCCCACTTCCTGCGGAACTACGCGGCCGGCTGATCCGCTCCGCCCACGGCGGGGCCCTCGCGCCACGCGAGGGCCCCGCCTGCGGTGCCTCGCCGAGGCGGGCGAGGCGCACGGCATCGCCCACGGGCAGGTGCCGGACCTCGCGCGGGTCCCCCGGTCAGGAGCTCTCGGTGGGTGAGTTCTCCAGTGCGGCGAGTGCCGGATCGAGGACGATGTCCTCCCCGCGTGCCTCGACCGTCGGCTCCTCCGGAAAGTGGCAGGCGGTCAGATGGCCCTCGGCGTTGCCGGTGACGCGAACGAGCGGCGGCTCGTCGGTCGCGCACCTGTCCTGGGCCTTCCAGCATCGGGTGCGGAAGCGGCACCCCGACGGCGGGTCGATCGGGGACGGCACGTCGCCGGCGAGGCGGATGCGCTCGCGCCGCTCGGTGCTGTCCGGGTCGGCCTCGGGAACGGCGGACAGCAGTGCGTGCGTATAGGGGTGCCGAGGCCGGGTGTAGAGCGTTTCCCGGTCGGCCACTTCGACGATCTTCCCCAGGTACATCACCGCGACCCGCTCGGAGAAGTGGCGGACGACGGCGAGGTCGTGGGCGATGAAGACGAAGGCGATACCGAACTCCCGCTGCAAGTCCTGCAGCAGGTTGACGACCTGGGCCTGGATGGACACGTCCAGCGCCGAGACCGGTTCGTCGGCCACGATGAGCTTGGGCTGCAGGGCCAGTGCGCGCGCGATCCCGATGCGCTGCCGCTGACCGCCGGAGAATTCGTTGGGGTAGCGGTTGTAGTGCTCGGGGTTGAGCCCCACCGTCTCCAGCAGTTCCTGGGCGCGCCGCTTGTGGCCCTGTGGCGGGTTGATCCCGTTGAGCTTCATCGGTGTCTCGACGATGGTGCCGACGGTGTGCCGCGGGTTCAGCGAGGAATAGGGATCCTGGAAGATCATCTGGAGGTTCCGGCGCGCCTCCCGCATCCTCGCAACGGGTTTGTGGGTGATGTCCTCGCCGTCGAACACGATGCTCCCGGCCGTGGGCTCCAGCAGCCGCGTGATCAGGCGTCCGGTCGTCGACTTGCCGCACCCGGACTCGCCGACCAGGCCCAGCGACTCGCCGGCCCTGACCGCGAAGTCGATTCCGTCGACGGCGTGCACGGCCCCGATCTGCCGCTGGAACACGATGCCCTGCCGGATCGGGAAGTGTTTGTGCAGACCGCTGACCTCGAGCAGGTTCTCGTCGGCCGGCGGCTTCCCGGACGCCGGGGAAGCGAGCTGCTGCTCGGGGATGGACTGGGTGGTGCTCACGGCATGCTCCTGTTCCTCCGCCGCCATCACTGCGCGGCCCCTGCGGCTCGGCCGCCGCGGATCTGTTGTCTGGTCTCTGCGGTGAGGTGGCAGGCGGCGATGTGCTTGGCGGTGCCGGGAACCGTCAGCAGTTCGGGCCGTTCCACCGTGCACCGTCCCTCCGGCACCCAGCCCTTGTACGCGCACCGCGGGTGGAAGGCGCAGCCGCCCGGAAGGTTGATGAGACTCGGCGGGGTGCCCGGGATCGGGTTCAGCCGCCGGGTGACGTCGTCACGGATGTGCGGCATGGACTGGAGCAGCCCCCAGGTGTAGGGGTGTTGCGGCCGCTTCAGCACGTCCTGCACGGTGCCGTACTCGATCCGACGGCCGCCGTACATCACCAGGATGTCGTCGGCGATGTCGGCCACCACGCCGAGGTCGTGGGTGATGATGACGACGGCGGAGCCGAACTCCTCCTGCAGGTCGCGGATCAGGTCCAGGATCTGCGCCTGGACGGTGACGTCGAGAGCGGTGGTCGGCTCGTCGGCGATGAGGAGTGCGGGGTCGCAGACCAGGGACATGGCGATCATGGCGCGCTGTCGCATACCGCCGGAGAACTGGTGCGGGTAGTCCTTCACCCGCCGCTCGGGCTGCGGGATGCCGACCCGCTTCAGCATTTCCACGGCACGGTCCCCGGCCTCCTTCTTGGAGACCTTGTGGTGCACCCGGTACGCCTCGGCGATCTGGGCGCCCACGGTGAAGAACGGGTGCAGCGCGGACAGCGGGTCCTGGAAGATCATGGAGACGGTTCTGCCGCGCAACTCCCGCATCTCGTTCTCGGACAGGGCGACGAGTTCTCTGCCCTCCATCCAGATCTCGCCGGACACCCGGGCGCGCGTGCCCTTGTGCAATCCGAGCAGGGCCAGCGAGGTCACCGACTTGCCGGAGCCGGACTCACCGACGATGCCGAGGGTCTCCCCCTTCTCCAGAGTGAAGGACACTCCGTCGACGGACTTGACGAGGCCGTCCTCGGTCGGGAAGTTCACGCGCAGGTCCCGCACGTCGAGGAACGAGGAGGGCGCGGGCGTGACGTCCGCGGGCTGTGAGGAGGTCTGCAGGGACACTGGTGCTTCCTTGGGGCTGCGGGGTCGGGGTGTCAGGCGAGGCGTACGCGGGGGTCCACGAGGCCGTACACCAGGTCCACCACCACATTGGCGAGGACGACGAACGTGGCGGCGAAGAGGGTGGTGCCGAGGATGACGGGCAGGTCTGAGTTCTCCACCGAGTTCACCGCCAGCTTGCCGATGCCGTTGATGCCGAACACCGACTCGGTGATGACGGCGGAGCCGCCGATCAGAGAGCCGACGTCCATGCCGAAGATGGTGATGATCGGGGTGATCGCGGCGCGCAGCCCGTGCTTGAGGACGACCGTGCCGGCCGGCAGACCCTTGGCCCGGGCGGTGCGCATGTAGTCCTCGCTGAAGACCTCCAGCATGGAGGAGCGTGTGAGCCGGGTGTAGAAGGCGAGGTAGACGATGACCAGGGTCGCCCACGGGAGGAGGAGCCCCTGGAACCACTCGACCGGGTCCTGGGTGATGGGGGTGTAGCCGGAGGCCGGCAGGATCTGCCACTTGTCGACGAACACGAAGAGCAGCAGCAGGCCGATGAAGTAGATCTGCGTCGAGACGCCGACCAGCGCGAGTCCGACCGCCGCCTTGTCGACGGCCTTCCCCCTGCGGACCGCGGCCACCGTGCCGAGGCCGACGCCCAGGACGAGGAACGCCACCGCCGCGCCGGCGCCGAGCGAGAGGTCCGCCGGGAAGTCCTGCAGCAGGGTGGTCAGGACAGGGGTGTCGGTCTGGAAGGAGACCCCGAGGCAGGGTGCGCCGCAGTGGATGCGCATGCTCTGGTCGCCGTAGTCGCGGCCGACGAAGAGCCCCTTGAAGAACTCCCAGAACTGCGTCGTGGTGCTCCGGTCGAGGCCCAGCGAGTGCTTGATCTCCGCGAGGCGGGAGGGGGAGCAGGTCTTTCCGCAGGCCAGGAGTGCGGGATCGGAGGGCAGCGCGAAGAAGATGAAGAAGGTGATCACACTGATCACGAGCAGGATCACGGCCGCTGCCAGCAAGCGGCGGATGAGATAACGAAACATGTCGTGCTGGGACCTGGCGGGTGCCCGGTCCGCCTCCCTCTAGCTGTGGGCCGGTGGGGTGGTGCCTGCGCCCGGTGGGGCCGGACGTGGGTGGGGCGGCCCCGCCGGCGGCTGAACCGTCGGCGGGGCGACCGGGGTCACTGCTTGACGTAGACGTGCACGAGGCTCGGTTCGGCCAGGATGGTGTCGGGGATGACGCCGCCCACCTTGGAGCCGCTGATGGCGCTGAACTTCATGTACATGAGCGGGACGACAGCGGCGTCCTTCATGATCTGCTCGTCCAGGTCCCCGTAGGCGGCGTTGCGCTGCGAGATGTCGGCCATCTTGGAGATCTTGGTGATCTGGGCGTTGACGTTCGGGTCGTTCAGGTACGACAGGTCCTGGTTCGCCTGCGGGTTCTTCGCGATCAGCCGGCCGTCGAAGAGGGTGGGGAGAACCGTCGAGGCGTTCGGCCAGTCCGCGATCCAGTCGCCCCAGGTGAGGTCGTACTGGTTCTTGACGTTGTTGACGGTGTTGAAGTAGTTCGCCACCTGGATCGGCACGAGGTTCACCGTGATGCCGATCTGCGCGAGGGAGGTCTTCACCGCGTCACCGAAGTGATCCTGGGTGGGCGTGTTCTCGATCGCCATCGACAGGGTGAGCTTCGGGTCGCCGGCCTGCTTCATCAGGGCCTTGGCCTTGGTGGCGTCACCGGCCGGGTTGGTGCTGTACAGGTTGAACTTCTTGTAACCGCCGATGCCGGGGCTCAGCATCGTGCTCGCGTAGTCGCCGTACGCCTCGCCGCCGAAGGCGCCGCGGACGGTGGTCTTGTCGATCGCGTACTCGATCGCCTCGCGGACCCTGATGTCCTTGACGGTACGGGTGTTGATCGCCAGGTAGTTGATGCCCGGAGCGGCGTTGTTGTAGTAACGCGACTTGAGCGTCGGGTCGTTGGCGAACGAGTTCAGGTCGGAGCCGGCGAGCGGGTACTGCTCGACGGAGGTCTGGGCGACCCCGCCGTCCGACTTGATCTGCTGGTCGATGGCCGCCTGGTCCTGGCCGAACTTGAAGTCGAACTCGTCGACGTTCTGCTGGCGGATCGGGTCGGTCGACTGCTGCCAGTACTTGTTCTTGACGAGGACGAGTTCCTTGTTCTTGGTGTACGACTTGATCATGTACGGGCCGTCGGACCAGACGTGCGTGTCGTAGGTCGAGCCCGTGTCGTGGGCCTTGGGCACCGCCGACCATCCGGACATGGCCGTGGTCTCGTTGAAGTCGGCGACCGGCTGGTTCAGGTGGAAGACGATGGTGTACTGGTCCGGCGTCTGGATGGAGTCGAGCTGCTTGCCGCTGTAGGGGCCCTTGTAGTCGCCGCCGCCGACGAGCCACTGCGCCGCGTACGGCGGGCCGCCGTTGATGTCGCCGGAGAACCCGCGCTCCACCCCGTACTTGACGTCCTGGGCGGTGACGTCGGTGCCGTCCTGCCACTTGATGCCGTGGCGCAGGTGGAAGGTCCACACCGTGTCGCCCTTGCTGGGCGTTCCCGTGTCGGTGGCGAGGTCACCGACCAGCTTCGGCGTGGAGCCCGTCTCGTCCCACGCGGTGAGGGCGCGGACGAAGAGTTCGTTCGTGCTCATGCCCTCGGTCGTGTAGGTGCGCTGCGGGTCGGTGTGGTCGAAGTCCGACTCGTCGAGGACCGTCAACGTGCCGCCCTTGACCGGGGCGCTGCCGCTGGTGTTCGAGGAACCACCGCACGCGGTGACCCCGAGTGCTATCGCCACGGCAGAGGCCGTAAGAGCGACCCTGCGCGTTCTGCGCATCATCTGGGAACTCCGTTCTTGTCATGGGCTCGGCCCCGGCTGTCGTGTGTGGGACGGCCTGTGCCGACACTCGAGGGGCAGCGCGTCAGCTGCGGTTGGCGCGGGGGTCGAGGGCGTCCCGTACCCCGTCCCCGAGGAGGTTGAGCGCCAGTACCAGGACCAGGAGCAGGACGCCGGGGATGAACAGGTACATCGGGTCCTGCAGGAAGAACTCCGACGCGTCCGAGAGCAGGGCTCCCCAGTCCGGGGCGGGCGGGATGACTCCGACGCCCAGGTAGGACAGGGCCGCCTCCGTGGAGATGTTCTGCGGGACGGCCAGGGCGAAGGAGATCAGGATCGGCGCCCACAGGTTGGGCAGTAGCTGGCGGAAGAGGATGTGGCGCCATCCGGCGCTCATGATCCGCGCTGCGTCGACGAACTCCCGCTCGCGCAGGGACAGCACCTGGCCGCGCACCAGGCGGGCGGTGTAGGCCCAGGCGAAGACCGCGATGTTGAGGACGAGGACCAGCAGCCGGAGCTTCTCGTCGGTGCCGCCGTGGCTGTTGGTCTGCAGCGCGTTCTGGATCACCGGGGTGAGCGCGATGATGAACAGCAGTTGCGGGAACGCCAGCATGACATCCATGACCCGCGACAGCGCGGAGTCGATCCAGCCGCCGAAGTAGCCGGCCGCGAGCCCGGCCACGACGCCGACCACCGTGGACAGCACCGCCGACGCGAAGCCGACGAACAGCGAGGTGCGCAGGCCGTAGACGATGCGGGCGAACAGGTCGTACCCCGTGCCCGGCTCGACTCCGAGCAGGTGGTTGAGGCTGATTCCGCCCAGCGATCCATACGGCTGGTTGCCCGTGTCCGGGTTGATCGCCTTGGAGTCCGGAGTGATCGGCCCCCAGCCGGTGAGCGCGGTGAGCACCGGGGCCAGCAGGGCTACCACGATGAACAGCAGGGTGATCACCAGCGCGGTCATGGTGACCTTGTCCCGCGTGACGCGCTTCCACGCCATCCTGGCCGGTGAGCGGCCCTCGACTGCCGTGTCGGCGGGCAGGGGGTCCTGCGACGGTTCGCCGGACGGAGGGGTGGTACCGCCGGCGGCCTCGACCGACTGATGGTGCGTGGTCATCGTATGAACATCCCGGGAGTGAGCCGGGGCTGCCGGGAGGGTCTTCCGTCCGGCTCGCCCACGGCCTTCGCCCGTGTCTCGTCGGCGGCGGACGGGCTGATGGGGGCCGGGCGCGTGGTCGCCGTCGTGGTGGGACTCTTCATGGCGGTTCTGCCCCTGGATGCAGGAGGTGACTGGCTGCCGGGGTCGGCGCCAGGAGACTGAGCGGACTTTCGCAACCACGTGCGAGCTCGGTCAACACCGAAAAGGCACTGAAAGGGCACTGTTTACCCGAATGAACAAGGCTTGACGGACGCGGGATGCGCGGTTAGCCCCGCTGTGAATACTCCGCGACAGTTTCTTGGCAATCGATTGGCGAAAGGCTGCGCTGAGAAATCGCGGGCACCCGGCTCACGGCACGGATCCGCCGATCAACGATTGATCGTCACCGCAGGTGGCAGGGTCCGTCCAACCCTGCTGCCCCGCCTTCGAGTTGATATACATACCCGGACGGGGCAGGCCCGCTCACCCTTCTGCGGGAACTCGCCGGTCCCGGCAAGAATCCGGGGAACATTAAGATTTCTCAGAATTCTCGCTAAGAATTCTCAGAATTCCCGCCGCCTTCCGAGGGCGGACGGGGCCGCCGGCTCAGCCGAGCGGAATTCCTGCCTCCAGGTAAAGCGCGGCACCGCGTTCACGCGCCCGCAGCGCCCAGCGGAGCCGTTCGTAGCGCACGGGCGGGAGCAGATCGGCCGCTTCCTCTTCCGTGACGAACCGCCAGTCGCGCAACTCGGGGCCGGGCAGCAGGAGTCGACCGGCCTCGGCACTGTCGAGGAGGCCGCCGTCGAAGAGGAGGCGGAGCCCGCCGTAACCGGGCGGCGCGGGGGGCTCCCAGTCGAGGACGAGCAGTCGGGGGACCTCCTCGAGCCTGATGCCCGTCTCCTCCTCGACCTCGCGCATGCCGGCGCGGGCCGGGGCCTCGCCGGGTTCGACCACTCCGCCGGGGAACTCCCAGCCGGCCTTGTAGGTGGGGTCGACGAGCAGCACGCGGTCCCGCTCGTCGAAGAGGAGCACACCGGAGGCGACGGTCTCCGAGGTCGGCTCGGCCGTCTGCACGATGTCGCAGGCGGGCGCCCGGCCGGTCCGGACGGCCTCGGCGATCCGCACAGCGGCCTCGTACGGGGTGAGGGCGCTGGTGTCGACGGGATGTGCGTCGGCGGTGAGCCAGGCGGCGAGGGCGGCGCGATAGGGCTCGATGTGGTCGTACGACCACTGGCGGACGCGGATCTCCCCGTCGGGGAGGTCGGGTGGGACCTCCCGGCCGGCTATGCGCTCCCGCAGGATCGTTTCGGCCGGGGCGAGCAGGACATGACGCACGGGGATGCGCCGGGCGGCCAGGCCACCGAAGATCTCATCGCGGTACTCCTGGCGCAGCAGGGTCATCGGTACCACGAGGACGCCGTCGAGTTCGGCGAGCATCGCGGCCGCGGTGTCGATCACGAGCCGTCGCCAGATCGGCAGGTCCTGGAAGTCGCCGACCTCGGCGAGGCGTTTCGGCGGCAGCAACCGGGTGAGCATGGCGCCGATGACCTCAGGGTCGAAGAGCGTGCTGTTCGGGATCAGTTCGATCAGTTCCCGTGCGGTGGTCGTCTTCCCCGCACCGAACGCGCCGTTGATCCAGACGACGGTCACGGTTCCCCCTCTTCTGTTGGCCCCCTGGGGCTTGCCCGCTCCACCCTGCCACGGAAACCCGCGGCTGATGAGGGCGCCTCGGCGTGGCCGACGTCACCACCCCGTGGGGGCCGCCGGGTTCCGCATGCCGCGGGGGGGGGGGGGGGGGGGGGGGGGGGGGGGGGGGGGGGGAGGGGGGGGGGGGGCTGGTACTGCTTCCCCCTCGCGTTTTC